>NZ_JBGNYC010000011.1:0-108557 GCF_051844275.1 Cellulosimicrobium sp. CpK407 | reverse complement strand
GGGCCTCGGGCCTCGGGCCTCGGGCCTCGGGCCTCGGGCCTCGACGCAGGATATCGACCACGACGGACTCCGGCGCCCCCGCTGTGTGGGAACAGGAGAGATGCGAGCACTCCGGAGCCGTCGTTGCCCAAGTGCATGGACGCTTCGCGTCGTCCGCGCCTCAGCGGCCGGCCCGTCGCCCCGGGGCCATCCGCTCACCGTCGTCCCAGGCCCCTCTGTTTCGGTGACGCTGCGTTGGGGTCCCGGTGGGGACCTCTGCACGCCGGTGTACGATCCCCCTCAACGGGAATCCGCTCCCTGCTGCCGCGCCAAAGCGCTGGACAGGTCTCACCGGCGCGATATGGAACGAGTGCCGCCGACGCTTCGCAGGCTAGGTGAGTGGACGACGGTCCCGATCGATCGCCCACGCGCCGCGGGAACTCCGTTTCACGTGAAACAGAGATCCATCCCGCCCTGCCAGGCGCATCCTGCGCTACCTGAGGCGTCGTCCCGCACCAGGCTGGGGCCGGGGTTTCACGTGAAACGACGCCAGGGAACCGCGCAGCGACCGTGGTGCCACGTGAAGTGCCGACGCCATGCCGGCGACCGCTGATCGAGGCCAGGTCGGCAAGCGGTGGCGCGCTGTCCCCTGGGATCTCGCGTCCCACGCGGGCCGCGCGGCGAGTGGCCCTGATCCGCGCGTGCTCGTCGCTGCCGACCAGCCATCGCGAGCAGCACGGCGCGGGCACGTTGCCGAACCGGCCGATGCGCTGCCGGACGAGGAGCTGATCTGTGCGGGCCACCCCCCCCGCGGTGCCCGGGTACGCGATGTTCCACGTGAAACGACGGAGCAGGTCGCCGCCCCCGAGCTGCTGCACCGCTCCGATCGCGACACGCTGGACCCACGTGCGACGAGACGCTGCCCCCGCCCGGGCACGCTCGCACGCCTGCCTGCGGCGGCGCCGGACGCAGGAGTGCTCGTCGTCGACGACGCGAGCCCTGACGGGACCGGCGACCTCGCGACGACGGCGGGGCCGCCGCGGACCCGGGCGTGCACGTGCGGCAACCCCGCGGGCAAGGAGGGGCTGGGTGCTGCGTACGTCGGGGGTTCGGGCGAGCTCCCGCGACACGCGCGGGCATCGTTCGAGCTCGCGCGGCGCGCGGACGTTGTTGTCGCGTGGCAACGTTCCGGCCAGCCCGCCTTGTCGCGCCACGGCGGCGTCCCGGCGAGACCCAGCGTCTCGGCTCGGACGTGCGCTCAGAGCGCGCAAGGGCGCGATCATCTTCCGACGATGCCCGTGCGAGGTACCACGTGCTCGGCGACGGGGGCACCGACGAGCCAGTTCTCTCGGACGAGTTTGCTCGACCGATCCGGCGAAGGTGGCTCGACAGGAACTCGGCCGACCCAGTGAGGGCGGGTCGACACGCTGCTCGAATCCCTCTCTCGCCGCCCGTTCCACGTGAAACGTCCATGCCCTCAGGAACCGCGACGGCTAGGAGTTTCACGCGGACCGCTGTGTAGACGGTTGTGCCGGCGTCGCGACGGGCACCCGGGCGCCACTGGTGCTCCCAGACACCGCACCTCGAAGCGCAACCGCAGACACTCTCTCAACGTCGTTCGGGGGCGAGGCACTCCCCTCCCCCACGATGATGGGCCAGGGCGCGCCCACCGACGCGAGACGACGGATCTGCGGGGAACTCCTCATCTGCGCCAGCGACGTGGCGCAAGGCCAGCGCACGGACCCGACTCCGCCACTGTCGCCCGCAGCGCCGTGAGAAAGGCCGATCTGGACATCCCCCGCCTGCCGCGGCGCGGTTGGGCCGGTCAGGAGCCTCCGACGCTGAGCCAACTCCGAAGAGGGCTAGACCCAGCGCGGGCCCAAGCCAGGGCCCGCCGAGGCCCAGACCCGGCCCAGCCCAGCCCAGCCCAGGCCAGGCCAGGCCCAAGCCAGGGCCAGACCGGGGTCCGACCCAGACCCAGACCCAGACCCAGACCCAGACCCAGACCCAGACCCAGACCCAGACCCAGACCCAGACGAATGCTCCCCGACTACTTGCGCAGGAGGCCCGGGTCGTCCGGTGCCATGACGTCCAGGATCCGGTTGAGGTCCTCTACCGACGCGAACTCGACGGTCAGGCGCCCCTTGTTCTTGCCGAGGTCGACCTTGACCCGCGTCTCGAAGCGGTCCGAGAGCCGGTGAGCGAGCTCGTCGATCGCGGCGGATCGTTGACCCGCCCGCGGGGCGCGGGGAGCTCGACGCTCACCGTCCAGACCGCCCATCGCAACGATCTCCTCGGTCGCACGCACGGAAAGCCCCTCGGCGACGATGCGCTGAGCGAGACGCTCGATCTCAGCCCCGTCGGTCAGGCCGAGCAGAGCGCGGGCATGTCCGGCGGAGAGGACACCGGCCGCGACCCGACGCTGTACGAGCGGCGGGAGCCGCAGCAGTCGCAGCGTGTTCGAGATCTGGGGACGACTGCGGGAGATCCGCTCAGCGAGCTCCTCGTGGGTGCACCCGAAGTCGTCGAGCAGCTGGCGATACGCCGCGGCCTCTTCCAACGGGTTGAGGGCGCTCCGGTGCAGGTTCTCGAGGAGCGCGTCGCGCAGCAGGTCCGCGTCATCTGTCTCGCGGATGATCGCGGGGATCACGTCGAGCCCGGCCGCCTGCGTCGCGCGCCAGCGCCGCTCGCCCATGATCAGCTCGAAGGAGCCGTCCTCCCCCGGAACAGGCCGGACGACGATCGGCTGAAGGACGCCGATCTCTCGGATCGATCCCACCAGCTCGTCGAGGTCACCCTCGTCGAAGACCGTGCGCGGCTGACGAGGGTTCGGCCGGATGGACGCCGTCGGCACCTCAGCGAACCGTGCCCCGGGGACCGGAACGAGGTCGTCCGCAGCGCCCCCTGTCCACTCCTCGGAGACGGCGGTGTCCTCGCCGGCAGGGTTCTCCGATGCCGACTCGACGACAGGACGTCGCGTCGTTTCCTCACCCGTCGCGGTCTCCGTCACCGTTTCACGTGAAACAGCGTCGGAAGCCTCGCCGCCGTGCACCGTGGTGTCGTCGTCCGCGTCGCGCGCGGACGGCGAGTCCCCGACCTCGGGGACGCTCACGGGCAGAGACTCCACGCTCAACGCATCCAGCTCGGCGAGGTCGTGGAGAGAGAGCGAGGTCAGCGAGTCCACGTCAGCGGGCCCCGAACCGGACTCGGCGACCAGGGTCACGACGGGTGTGGCGCCCGCGCTGCTCTCCGCGGCGCCCTGCTCGTCTGCCGCCGCAGCAGCGGCCGTGGCCGCACCGTCACTCGATACCTCATCGGTCCGCGGTTCGTCCGTCGTCGGGCTCGGGAAGAACACGTCGACGGGACGCTTCCCCTCCGAGCTCGTCGGGATGAGAGCCCCGAGCCCTCGACCGAGCCCTCGACGCTTCTCGCTCATCGCAGTTCCTCCTGCCGCAGGCCGGGACCACCGATGGTGCCGGCGAACTCGTGTTCCGTTCGGACCGTCTGTGTCTCGCTGCCGGGCACGGCGGCGACACCTTGCTCCCACTTCGGCTCCTGCTGCGGGAGCGCATCAAGGTCGCGATCCTCCGGCCGGTTGGCACCACGTTGCGTCAGCTCGCGCGCGGCCTCGAGATAGGCGAGCGCACCCGTCGAGCCGGGATCGTAGGTCATCACCGTCTGCCCGTGACTTGGCGCTTCCGAGATGCGGACCGAGCGCGGGACAGTCGTCCTCAGCGTCTGGTCGGGGAAGTGCTCGCGGACCTCCGCCGCCACCTGCTGCGCGAGATTGGTGCGGCCGTCGTACATCGTGAGAAGGATCGTCGACACGTGCAGGCCAGGATTGAGGTGCGACTTGATGAGCTCGATCGTCTTCAGGAGCTGGCTCAGTCCCTCGAGCGCGTAGTACTCGCACTGGATCGGGATGAGCACTTCCCGACCGACGACGAACGCATTGACCGTGAGGAGGCCCAGGCTCGGAGGGCAGTCCACCAGGACGTAGTCGATCGGTGCCAGGCCCTCACGCTCGCGCTCTGACAGGTACTCGTCGAGGGCACGTCGGAGCCGTGTTTCACGTGAAACGAGAGAGACCAGCTCGATCTCGGCCCCGGACAGGTCGATCGTCGCGGGCACGCACCAGAGCGTCGGGATGTCGGGGCACTGTTGCACAGCGCTGGCCAGCGGGTCGCCGTCGACGAGGACCTCGTAGACGGACGGGGTCCCGGCGCGATGCTCGACCCCGAGCGCTGTGGAGGCGTTTCCCTGGGGGTCGTTGTCGATGACGAGAACGTTCAATCCCGCCAGGGCGAGGCCGGCGGCGAGATTCACCGTCGTGGTGGTCTTCCCCACGCCGCCCTTCTGGTTCGCCACGGTGATGATGCGCGTCGATATGGGGCGTGGGAAACGCCGACCCTGGAGGTCGATGCGACGACGGGCATCCTCGGCGAGCTGAGCGGCGAGAGGCGTCGAATCGTCCGTGACCGGCAGGCTTGCCATGAGCGCCGCTCTCCGGTCCTCCTCGCTCCCGGAACTCCGAGCCCCTCCGCCGCCGGGGGAGAGTGAGGTCGCCGACCGATCCTGAAGCTCCCCAGGGTCGACAGGGCTTTCCGTCACGCGTCTCATCCTCTCCGTCGTCGCTTCCCAGCATGCGCCGTCCGGTCCACTCATCGGTGGAGGTCGAGCGCGGGTCGTCCCCGTGTCGTCGCACCAGCCGCGCCGGCGCACAGGGACAGGTTCAGCGTGACCCAGTCTGCCGCACGATCCGCACGACAGTCGTGGTCTCCACACCGGGGATCGTCGGTGCGTCCACGATCTCGGGTTCACTTCCCTTGAGTCGGCGCAGTACCTTGCGGGCGGGCTCGATCTCTCGGATGACGTTTCGACCCTTGAGGACGATCATCTCCCCGCCCGGTCGGACGAGCGGTAGCGAGAGCCGCACCAGCTTGTCCAACGCGGCCACGGCGCGCGACGTCACGGCATCGCACTCGAACGCATCGTGGTACTCCTCGGCGCGCCCCCGCTTGACCTCGATGTTCGCGAGGTTCAGGTCCGTCGCGATCTCCGACAACCAGGCACACCGACGCTCCATCGGCTCGATCAGGTAGACGGTGGCCTCTGGACGCATCGCGGCGATCACCACCCCCGGGAGACCTGCGCCTGAACCGATGTCCGCGATAAGACCGGACTCTGGAAGGAACGGGACGACCGCGGCGGAGTTCAGGATGTGCCGGTCCCAGATGCGGGGGACCTCGCGGGGCCCGATGAGCCCGCGTAGCTCACCCTCGTCACGCAGCCGGTCTGCGAACCGCTCGACGGTCGGGAACGACGCACCGAAGTACTCGGCCATTGCCTCCCGCGAGATCTCCGGCTCTGCGTTGCCGTCAGCCTGGTCGTGCATCGGCTCTTCTGCCTCCTCGTCAATGGGCACGCCACATCGTTTCACGTGAAACGCCCGGCGGCGTTCCCGCTCAGCAGGTGACCCTCCATACTCCGCGAGGTCAACCAGGCACGACGTCGATCCCGGCATGAGCCGCCCAGGAATGCGGAGGCGCCGGATTGCGGAGGTCGTACCGTCACGCCCCGACCACATCCCAGAGCACGACGACGCCATGCTCACGACCACCCGTCCGGGCCGACATCCGGCGATATGGTCGCCACGACGACGTTCGCCCCTCGTTTCACGTGAAACGAGGGGCGAACGTCGAGCACGGAGAGAGCGGCGTCAGTCCGCGGGGTAGATCACCACGTAGCGCTGCGGCTCGACGCCCTCGGAGTCGCTCCGCAGGCCGGCTGCGGCGACGGCGTCGTGAATCACCTTGCGCTCGAACGCGTTCAGCGGCTCCAACGAGACCTTCGCACCGCCCGACTGGACGCGGGAGATGGCCTCCTCGGCCCGTGCGGTGAGCTCACGTCGACGGTCAGCGCGGAAACCGG
This sequence comes from Cellulosimicrobium sp. CpK407, assembly GCF_051844275.1. NCBI lineage: Bacteria > Bacillati > Actinomycetota > Actinomycetes > Micrococcales > Promicromonosporaceae > Cellulosimicrobium > Cellulosimicrobium sp. CpK407. Next base: position 102,647 of record NZ_JBGNYC010000011.1, on the reverse strand, counting down.
CGACATCGAGCATCAGACGGCTGCGCTCCCCGGTCCGCGCCTGCACGGCAAGACGCGTCAGCTCCTGAAGAGCGTCGAGAACCTCCCCGCCGTCACCCACGAGGGAACGCAACGCCGCAGGGTCGTCGGCGACGATCTCGACCGCTGCACGGTCGTGCTCGACGTCGATGTCGATGTCACCGTCGAGGTCGGCGATATCGAGCAGTTCCTCGAGGTAGTCCGCGGCGATCTCGCCCTCCTCCTCCAGGCGGGTGGTCTCGCGCGACGACTCGTCGGTGGCGGCCTCTTCGGGCGCGGGGGTCTCGGTAGGCGTCATGACGGTGCTCCTCACGGCGGGCGCGCTCGGGCGCGGGTCTACTTCTGCTTCTTCTTCTTGGGCGCGGGCTTCGGCGTCGCGGGAGACGACGAGCCCTTCGCACCGTTGTCCGTCACAGGGCCGTCCTCAGCCACGGGCGCGTCCTCCACCGGTGCGTCCTCAGAGCGCGTCGACGACGACGCGGCGGGCCGCGCCGGAGCGGCACCCTTCTGCCGATCCTTGCGCTTCGGCTGCTGACGCTGGCCGCGCGGCTGCTCGATCACGGGCGTCGCATCCTCAACGATGCCCTTCGCGGCACGCTTGCGAGCCTGACGCTCCTTGAGCAGGCGCTCGGCCTCGGAGCCCGGCGCAGGCATGCGCCGGATCGTGTAGAACTGCTGCCCCATCGACCAGAGGTTCGTCGTCGTCCAGTAGACGAGGACGCCGACCGGGAAGTTGACGCCCGAGACCGCGAAGATGAACGGGAAGACGTAGAGCATCATCTTCTGCGTGGACGCCATCGGGCCCTCGAGGGCGGCCTTCGGCATGTTCTTCATGGTGAGCTGGCGCTGCGTGAAGAACGTGGTGGCGCACATCGCGACGATGAGCACGGCGATGACGATCTTGGTCTGCAGGTCGTCGGTCCGCAGGAAGACGTCGGAGAGCTGGGCCCCGAACACGGACGAGCTCTCGATGTCGGACGCGACCGACGCGTCGATCGGGCCGATCGGCTTGGCGGAACCGTCGGAGATCGGCACGAGCCCGTTCAGCACGCGGAAGAGCGCGAAGAAGATCGGCGACTGCAGCAGGATCGGCATGCACGACGCGAACGGGTTCGTCCCGTGCTTCCGGTAGAGCTCCATCGTCTCGCGGCTCATCGCCTCACGGGACGCCGGGTCCGTCTTCCCCTTGTACTTCTTCTGGATCGCCTGCATCTCGGGCTGCAGCATCTGCATGCCGCGCGACGCCTTGATCTGCTTGAAGAACAGCGGGATCAGCAGGATGCGGATGATGATGACGAGCCCGACGATCGACAGGACCCACGCGGGGCCCGGGCCGTCGGAGAACCCGAGGAACACCAGACCCTGGTGACACAGGTACATGATCCACGCCACGACCCACTCGATCGGGGCGAGGAACGCGAAGAAGTCCATCAGTGACTGCTCCCTCAACTTCGGACAAAGCTTGTGAATCGCCCGCTACGGGGCTCGGGACTAGTGCGTGTGTCGTGCCGGCGGAACGTCGTCGACCCCACCGAGGCTCCAGGGGTTGCAGCGCAGCAGCCGCCAGAGGGCGAGGCCCGTTCCGCGCAGGGCGCCGTGACGACGCACCGCCGTGAGGGCGTACTGGGAGCAGGACGGGTAGTACTTGCACGTGGGACCCGTCATCGGCGAGATCACCGACTGGTAGGCCCGGATCATGCCGATGAGGGTGAGCGCCGGGACGCGACGCAGCACGGCGACGACGCGACGCACGATGCCGGGAGCTCCGCCGGCGTCCTCGGGGGACTCCACGCCGGGAGCGTCGACCGGGTGCGTGGTCGTCATCGATCCACGCCCGAGCGTTCGTGGAGTCGCCGGACCGCGTTCTGGAGGCCGCGGTCGAGGTCGGCGCTCAGGGCGTCGAAGGACGACGACGCCGAGGCGGGAAGCGCTCGGACGACAGCACGTCCGTGCGCGGGCAGCACGTCGAGGCGTGCCGCGGCCGCAGCACGCAGACGACGCTTCACGAGGTTGCGGTGCACCGCGTTCCCCACTGCCTTGGAGACGACGAAGCCGACCTGTGGCTGCGCATCCCCCTCGAGATCCTCCGAGAGGTGCACGACCACGGTCGACCTACCCGCACGCACGCCGCGGCGCACCGCCCGCTCGAAATCGACGGAACGGCGCAGTCGGTGCGCCGCGGGGAGCACGTGGGATCAGGCAGAGAGCTCGGTGCGGCCCTTGCGACGGCGGGCAGCCAGGATGGCGCGGCCGGCACGGGTCCGCATGCGCAGCCGGAAGCCGTGGGTCTTCGCCCGGCGCCGGTTGTTCGGCTGGAAGGTCCGCTTGCTCACGAGGTACTCCAAGAACGTCGGGGAGGTACACCGTCTATGTCCTCGACGATGCAGTGACAGGTCCCGGTTGGAGCCTGTCGGTGGTTCAGGTGGTGCATCGTGCGGTCTCCCGCACGCACGCCGTCCAGGCACGCAGATCGAGTGGGCCATTGCTGGGGGCACCGGATCCGTGCAGTCAGCTCACGACGCGAGGCCTCGTGTCGAGTCTCCTCCACGCGGGCGCGCCAAGAACACCTGGAACGGCTGTCTGACGTTACGCTGCGCGACCCCACCGGGTCAAACCAGGAGACGTGAGATACCTCGCGGCGCGGGGTGCCGCACCGTCGCGGTCGCCACGGCATCCTCCGGGCGCTGAGAGCAGGCTCACCCTACAACCCACAGCCTGTGGACAACTATGTGGACGAGGGGTTCCCATGGCACGATCGACCTCAGCATCACCACACCCGTGACCTTCCTTCGTCGGCGCACCCCGCCCGGCCCGTCAGCGCGCGCTCGACGGTCGGCTCCGCGCGCCGACGCACACCCTCGACCTGTGAGGAACTGCCCGTGGCCAACCCGGACGAGAACATCGCCGACGTCTGGGTGCAGACCCTGAGCATCCTCGAGGCGAGCCCGGACATCACGCCACGGCAGATCGCCTTCATCCGCCTCGCCAAGCCTCTCGCGATCCTGGACGACACGGTCTTCATCGCGGTGCCGCACGAGCAGACCCGCACCTATCTCGAGACCCGCGTGCGCGACGAGCTCGTGACGGCGATGTCGTCGTGCCTCGGCCGCGACGTCCGCTTCGGGATCACGGTGGACCCGGAGCTCAGCTCGGACCCGGTCGTCGCTCCCGCGTCCCGCCCCGCCGTCGAGCGGCCGTACATCGAGCCGGACGACGGCCTGCCCGACCTCCCGCCCCCTCCCCCGCCCCGACCGCAGGCCGAGCCGAGCAGGCTCAACCCCAAGTACGTCTTCGAGACGTTCGTCATCGGGTCGTCGAACCGGTTCGCGCACGCCGCGGCCGTCGCGGTGGCGGAGGCACCCGCCAAGGCCTACAACCCGCTGTTCATCTACGGAGACTCGGGTCTCGGCAAGACGCACCTGCTGCACGCGATCGGCCACTACGCGCACAACCTGTACCCCAACGTCCGCGTGCGCTACGTGAACTCGGAGGAGTTCACCAACGACTTCATCAACTCCATCGGCGAGGGCAAGGCCGGCGCGTTCCAGCGCCGCTACCGGGACGTCGACGTGCTGCTCATCGACGACATCCAGTTCCTCCAGGGCAAGGAACAGACGATGGAGGAGTTCTTCCACACCTTCAACGCCCTGCACAACGCCAACAAGCAGGTCGTCATCACGTCCGACCTCCCGCCCAAGCAGCTCAACGGGTTCGAGGACCGGCTCCGTTCCCGGTTCGAGTGGGGTCTCATCACCGACGTCCAGCCGCCGGACCTCGAGACCCGCATCGCGATCCTGCGGAAGAAGGCGTCGAGCGAGCGGCTCGCCGCCCCGGACGACGTGCTCTCCTACATCGGGTCTCGCATCTCGACGAACATCCGCGAGCTCGAGGGCGCGCTGATCCGCGTGACCGCCTTCGCGAACCTGAACCGGCAGCAGGTGGACCTCCCGCTCGCCGAGATCGTCCTCAAGGACCTCATCACCGACGAGGACAGCGCCGAGATCACCCCTGCCGCGATCATCGCGCAGACGGCCGCGTACTTCGGCCTGACGATCGACGACCTCTGCGGGAGCTCGCGCTCGCGCGTCCTGGTCACGGCACGGCAGATCGCCATGTACCTGTGCCGCGAGCTGACCGACCTGTCCCTGCCGAAGATCGGGCAGCAGTTCGGCGGCCGCGACCACACGACGGTCATGCACGCGAACCGCAAGATCACCGAGCAGATGGCCGAGCGACGGTCGACCTACAACCAGGTCACGGAGCTGACGAGCAGGATCAAGCAGCAGCACCGAGGCTGAGACGCGATGTCGGGCCCGGCCGCGCATCCCGTGGTCCGGGCCGTGGTCCACCGCGCTCCGGGACGCCCGCTCGTCGCCGTCCCGAGCGACCCCCACAGATCCACAGAGATGCCCACCGGGGTGCATCATCCTGTGGATACAGCCCTCCCGAACGACACACGAGGCCCGCGACGCCCTTCGCACGCCTTCGTACACAGCGTGTGGGTCGAGTTGTCCACAGTCATCCACAGGCCACCTGTGCGTTGTGACATCCGCGTGATCTGGCGATCTTCGGTCGACCACACGGCGCAGCGGCGCCCCACGATCGGCGCAGTATCGTGCGTTTTCCCCGGTACTGCTGTGGAAACGGCACGTCGTGCACAGACTGTGGACGGCACCCGGACCACTCCGCTGTGCACGCTTCTGTGGATAACTGTGGACGACAGGCCCTACGGTGTGGACGACGAGGCGCCGATCGGTGGACGGCGTGTGGGGACAGATCGTCCACCCACAGGCCGTGCGACTTTCCCACAGCGGGGCCACGGGTTCGTCCACACGCATTTCTGCCGCTTGACCTGCGACGACACCCGTTTTCCACGCATTCCACAACCCCTATGACGACGACGAAGGTTTGATCTAGGGGGAAATTCCACACGCCTTCATCAGGCTCCGGCGGCCGACCCGCGCCTCCGCCCGACCACCGACCCGACCACGATGCCGCACCCACCACCAGACGGCCGTCGACGAGCGTCGGGACGCACGGCGCGCACGGGTCGACGCCACGACGCGATCAGCGCACGGGACCATCCACAGGCCCGTCGTTCCAGTTCCTCCCGACCGGCTCCTCGCGTAGGGTTCATGCACGACACGTGTGCGCGGACCTGCGACCCGAGCTCCTCGCGTCCACCGCCCACGGGCCTTCCCGCGAGCGGCCAGGACGCGCCCGGCCCGACGACGGTCCGGGCGCCGAGGCGGGGCCGGACGGCACATGTGAAGATCGAGTCCGATCAGGACGTTGGGACGAGAGGGTGTGGGATGAAGTTCCGGGTTGAGCGTGATGTCCTGGCCGACGCGGTGACCTGGACGGCGCGGACCCTGCCGACCCGCCCACCGGCCCCGGTGCTCGCCGGCGTGCGGCTCGAGGCGGACGCGTCCGGGACGATCGGCCTGTCGAGCTTCGACTACGAGGTCTCGGCCCGCTCGGAGATCCCCGCCGAGGTGAGCGAGCCCGGCACGGTGCTCGTGTCCGGCCGTCTGCTCGCCGAGATCTCCCGCGCGCTCCCCGCGAAGCCGGTCGACGTCGTCCTCGAGGGCAACAAGGTCACGGTGACGTGCGGCGCGAGCCGCTTCACGCTCCTCACCATGCCTGTGGACGAGTACCCGGCGCTGCCCGCCATGCCCGAGCTCTCCGGCACCGTCTCCGGCGACGAGCTGACGAACGCCGTCGCGCAGGTCACGGTGGCGGCGAGCCGCGACGACACGCTCCCCCTGCTCACCGGCGTACGGGTGGAGATCGAGGGCGAGAAGATCACGCTCCTCGCCACGGACCGCTACCGCCTGGCGCTCCGCGAGCTCACGTGGACCCCGGTCACCCCCAGCTACTCGGCGGTCGCCCTCGTCCGCGCCCGCACGCTCAACGACGTGGCGAAGTCTCTCGGCAGCTCGGGTCTCGTGAACGTCGGCCTGAACACGGGCGCCGGGGTCGACCTCATCGGCTTCGAGGCCGGAGGCCGCCACACCACGTCGCAGCTCGTCGACGGGGACTACCCGGCGGTCCGCCGGCTGTTCCCCGACGAGACCCCGATCCACGCGGTCGTCCCGACGGCCCCGCTCATCGACGCGGCCAAGCGCGTGTCGCTCGTCGCCGAGCGCAACACGCCGATCCGGCTGTCGTTCACGGACGGGCAGGTCGTGCTCGACGCGGGCCAGGGAGACGACGCGCAGGCGTCCGAGGCGCTGGAGGCGGTGCTCGTGGGCGAGGACATCTCGGTGGCGTTCAACCCGCAGTTCCTCCTCGACGGTCTCGGAGCCCTCGGCACGGACTTCGTGCGCCTGAGCTTCACACACCCGAACAAGCCCGTGGAGTTCACCGGGCAGGACTCGCTCGACGGCGAGGACTCGTCGCACTACCGCTACCTGCTCGTGCCGATCCGCTTCGCGGGCTGACCCGCGAGGACCGCTCTCGCACCACCGCCCCGACCGCATCACCGCACCCCGGAGGACTCGCATGGTCACGCGCATCGGACTCGTCGGCCTCGGCAAGATGGGCAACAACATGCGGGCGCGCATCCGCGCCGCCGGCATCGAGGTGGTGGGTTACGACCCGCGGCCCGAGGTGTCGGACGTCGCGACCCTCGCCGAGCTCGTCGCGGCCCTGCCCGACGACGGCCCGCGGATCGTGTGGGTCATGGTCCCGGCGGGCGAGCCGACCCGGAGCGTCGTGACCGAGCTGGGCGGCCTGCTCGGCGCGGGCGACTTCGTCATCGAGGGCGGCAACTCGTACTACGCCGAGGACCAGGCGCGTGCCGCCGAGCTGAGCGAGAAGGGCGTCGGCTACCTCGACGTCGGCGTCTCCGGCGGGGTCTGGGGGCTCGAGAACGGCTACGGCCTCATGGTGGGCGGCGACCGCACGCACGTCGAGGCCGCCATGCCGGTGTTCGACGCCCTGCGCCCGGAGGGGCCGCGCGAGGAGGGCTTCGTCCACGCGGGCGAGGTCGGCGCCGGGCACTTCGCGAAGATGGTCCACAACGGCATCGAGTACGGCCTCATGCAGGCCTACGCGGAGGGCTACGAGCTCCTCGCCGCGAAGAGCGGGCTGGTCAAGGACGTGCACGGCACGATGAAGGCCTGGACGCGCGGCACGGTCGTGCGGTCCTGGCTCCTCGACCTCTTCGTGAAGGCGCTCGAGGAGGACCCGCAGCTCGCCGCGATCGACGACTGGGTCGACGACTCGGGCGAGGGCCGCTGGACGGTCGACGAGGCCATCGACAACGCCGTTCCGCTGCCCGTGATCTCGGCGGCGCTGTTCGCGCGCTTCGCCTCGCGCCAGGAGCAGTCCCCGGCCCTCAAGGCCGTCGCCGCGCTGCGCCAGCAGTTCGGCGGGCACGCCGTGAAGGCCGCCGACCCGGCCTGACCGGTCGGCCGTCCCCGGCACGTCCTCGCGATGTACGTCTCCCACCTGTCCCTCGTCGACTTCCGCTCCTACGAGTCCGTCGACGTCGAGCTCGCCCCGGGCGTGAACGCCCTCGTCGGGCAGAACGGTCAGGGCAAGACGAACCTCGTCGAGGCGATCGGGTACGTGGCGACGCTCGCGAGCCATCGGGTCGCCGGGGACGCGGCGCTCGTGCGCGCGGGGGCCACGCGCGCCGTCGTCCGGACGCGGGTCGTCCGGGGCGACCGGGCGAGCACCGTCGAGCTGGAGATCGCCTCCGGCCGGGCGAACCGGGCGCGGATCAACCGGTCGCCCGCGAAGCGGCCGCGCGACGTCCTCGGCATCGTGCGGACCGTCCTCTTCGCGCCCGAGGACCTCGCGCTCGTCAAGGGCGACCCGGACGGTCGTCGCCGGTTCCTCGACCAGCTCGCCGTGCTCCTGGTGCCGCGGGTCGCCGCGCTCCTCGCGGACTACGAGCGCGTGCTGCGCCAGCGCGGGGCGCTCCTCAAGTCCGCGACCGCGCTCCGGGGGCGCGGCCGCGGGGCGCGCCGTCCCCTGGCCGCGGAGCCACCGCCCGACGACGACGCGCCCGAGGGCGCGCCCTCCCCCCTCGCGACGCTCGAGGTCTGGGACGCGCGGCTCGCGAGCCTCGGTGCCGAGATCACGGCGCTGCGCCTCCAGCTCGTCGCGGCCCTGACGCCGTACGTCGCGGAGGCGTACGAGCAGGTCAGCGCCGGGCAAGGCGAGGCACGGATCGCCTACCGGTCCTCGGTCGACGAGGCGCTCGACCCGGACGGGGCCGTCGGCGGCACGCCCGCCCCGGGCGAGCCGGACCGGGACGGCGACGGACCGCCGTCGGGGCTCCCCGACGCACCGACGCTCGAGAAGCGCATGCTGGATGCCATGCGGGCGGTGCGGGCGAAGGAGATCGAGCGCGGGGTGAACCTCGTGGGACCTCACCGGGACGACGTCGTCCTCACCCTCGGCGGGCTTCCCGCGAAGGGCTACGCGAGCCACGGCGAGTCCTGGTCGTTCGCCCTCGCGCTGCGTCTCGCGTCGTACCGGCTCCTCCGGGACGGGGCGCCGGCGGGACTGGACTCCCTCCTGTGGGCGGACCAGTGGGGTCCCGACGGCGAGCCGGTCCTCGTGCTCGACGACGTGTTCGCCGAGCTCGACGTCCGGCGCCGCGAACGGCTGGCCGAGCTCGTCGCGGACGCGGGCCAGGTCATCATCACCGCGGCGGTGCCCGACGACGTGCCCGCCCTCCTGGACGGAGCGCGGTTCGTCGTGCAGGACGGGACGGTGAGCCGTGCCGAACCGTGACGCGACGCCGGGCGCCGAGCCGTCGGACGCCGTGGAGGACCGGGACGGCGCGGAGCCTCGCGCCACGGGCCTGCCCGTGGGGGACATCGTGGAGCTCACGCCGCCTGCGGAGGTGGCGCGGCAGGCGCTCAACCGGGCGAAGGCGGCGGCCCGGGCCAAGGGCCTGCGGCCCGGCCAGGAGCCACGGCGTCGGATCCTGGCCGACCCGCCGACGTCGGGCGCTCGACCGGGTGGTCGCGACCCGCAGCTCCTGGGCGACGTCGTCGCGCGCCTGCTGCGCGAGCGCGACTGGGTCGCCGACGTGTCGGTGGGGGGCGTCGTCGGGCGGTGGCGCGAGGTGGTCGGGGACCAGGTCGCGGACCACTGCGAGCCCGAGACCTTCGAGGACAAGGTGCTCGTCGTCCGGGCGGACTCGACGGCCTGGGCGACGCAGGTACGCCTGCTCGCACCACAGCTCCTCGAGCGGCTCGCGCACGAGGTCGGCGAGGGCGTCGTGGAGACGGTCACGGTCCTCGGGCCCGCGGGCCCGAGCTTCCGGCGGGGGAAGAAGTCCGTCCGCGGGCCGGGCCCGCGCGACACCTGGGGCTGAGTGCCCGACGGCGCGTCCTCACGCCGTCCTGCGGGCCGCGTCCGGGCGTGGGTCGCCGGAGACGACGAGGCCCGCCGTGACCGGGGGCACGGCGGGCCTCGCGGGGGTGACCGGGTCAGGTCACCGCGTCGGCGTCAGGACTGCACGCGGCGACGCAGCCAGAACACCAGGGCACCGCCGCCGACGAGCAGGGCGGCGAACGCCGCGGCACCGGCGACGGTCGCGCCCGTCGTGGCGAGCGCGGGGCCGGCCGGCTCGGCGGGGCCGGCGACGTTCTCGACCGCCACCGGGGCGACCGGCGGGTTGGCGCAGGCGCTCGTCGTCGGCGGGTAGGAGACGACCTTCGAGTAGGACGGGTTCACCTCGAAGAGGACCTCCACGCCGTCACGTGTCCACGCGTAGTTGCCCTCGGTCTCGGTGTACGACCCGTCATCGTTGCGCACGAAACCGGGCCACTGCCGGGGCTCCTCGGCGGAGGCGCCCGGCCACAGGATCGTGCCGCTCAGCGGCTGGTCCGTCATGACGTAGCTCTCGCCGCCGCTGGGGTGCAGGAACGTGATCGTGAGCGGGTTCTCGTCGTCGACGGTGACCCCGGCGGGCAGCGCGACCTCGTAGCCGAGGTACGGGACGTCGCCCTGGCAGACCGCCTCGATCGTGCCCGGCACGAGCGCGCACGCCTCGTCGCCGGGCTGCAGCTTCTCGAGCGGGAAGACTGCGGAGCGCCCGTCCGGTGCCACGACGTAGCCGAGCTGCGCGGTATCCGGAGAGAAGGTGAGGTTGTCGTCCGTCAGCTCGGCGAGCACGCCGTCAGCGGTCGGGCTGTAGACGATCTCTGCGGAGTCGGACGGCAGGTTGTCCTCCGTGAGCTCGGCCTCGCACGTGGTGAGCGCGTCCGGGACCGTCGGGGTCGCGGTCTTCCCCGGCGTGGGGCCGGGCGTGGGGCGGTCGTCGCACGATCCGGCGGGGAGCAGGTCCACGAGCTCCGCGTGGTCCCATTCGATGAGCGTGCCCTCGGGGAACGGGTTGAGGTGCTTCCCGTCCTTCGAGTACTGGACCTCGCGAGGCACGTCCTCCAGGCCACCCGGAAGGTCGACCAGGTCCTGCTGGACGCCCCAGGCGGTGCAGAGCTCGTCGAGCTCCACCTGGGGAACGGCCTGCAGCACGGTCTCCAGCGTGAGGGGCTGGACGAGCCAGCCGGCCTTGTCCCTGGGGTTCGCCGGCCGATCGATCTCGGCGCTCGTGACGATCCGCTGCAGCCCGGAGTTCTCCCAGGCCGCGGGCTGGTCCGCGCGGAGCTTGGGGTACACGTACACCGCGACTTGGACGGAGTCGTCGTCGGGGACGTCGCAGGCCTCGGTCGTGCCGGACTTCGTGACGTCGTACTGGGTCCCGTCCTTGCCGTCCGGCGCGTCGACGGCCACGCTCCACGTGTGGCTCGTCGTCCCGTCGAGCGGGTACGACTTCTCGAACCGGCCGGTGAACTGCGCCTTCTCGAGGATCTTGCCGTCGACCGTGACGGTGACGTCGTTGCTCTTGGCGGGGTACTGCGTGAGCTTGACCGAGAGCGTGGAGCACGACGCCGAGATCTGCGGCGTGTGGGCGGAGGCGGGGGCAGCGGTGGCCACGAGCAGGCCACCGAGCGCGAGCGCTGTCGCCGCAGCGCTCGCGAGGAGTCTCTTCACGAGGTGAGGGTCCCTTCGGAGTGAGGCCGCCCGCACGCGGATCACTCCTGCGCGGACGACGCGCGAATCATGATGGTGTGTGGTATTAGACCACTTTCAGCGCGAAATGCCGATTCCCGACTTGTCCCGAAGGGAGCGTTCCCACGCCCGGGTCGTGGGAGCGTTCCTCCGGGGCTCCGGCGGCCGTGCGGAGGCATCGCTCCCACCGGTGGACAAAGGCTGTGGACAACTGTGTGGAGGAGTCTCGACGGCGACGCGCGGATCACGTCGGGAATGCCGGTTCAGCCGTCCCCAGGAGGGCCACAATCCGCGGAATTCGGCTCGTGGCGGGTAGACTGGGGAGGTCATTCCGGGTCTGTTCACCACCCGCGCGCGCAGCCCTTCCGAGGAGGTGCGGCCGGCCGTCCACGGCCGGTCGTCCCCCGTGGCGGAGGAGCCGACGTCGACCGTGGTACGGGCCCGGAACCCTTGAGCAGCGGCGACCGCTTCCGCACGAACGCGGGCGCAGCGTGCACGACGACGAGGAGCAGTCCTGCCCGTGGCAGACCACACCGACACCGCCATCTCCGACCCGACGGCGTCCGCGGAGGCGGCACCCTCGGCGGACGGCGGCTACGACGCGAGCAACATCACCGTCCTCGAGGGCCTCGAGGCGGTCCGCAAGCGTCCGGGCATGTACATCGGCTCGACCGGCGAGCGGGGCCTCCACCACCTTGTGTACGAGATTGTGGATAACTCTGTGGACGAGGCCCTCGCCGGGCACGCGGACACGATCGACGTGACGCTCCTGGCCGACGGCGGCGTCCGCGTCGTCGACAACGGCCGCGGCATCCCCGTCGCGATCCACCCGACCGAGGGCAAGCCGACGCTCGAGGTCGTCATGACGATCCTCCACGCGGGCGGCAAGTTCGGTGGCGGCGGGTACGCCGTCTCCGGCGGTCTGCACGGCGTCGGCATGTCCGTCGTCAACGCGCTCTCGACGCGCATGGTGTCCGAGGTCCGTCGCGACGGGTACTCGTGGCGCCAGGAGTTCACCGAGGGCGGCAACCCGGTGACGCCCGTCGAGCGGCTCGAGCCGTCGGACGAGACGGGCACCACGCAGACGTTCTGGGCCGACCCGGAGATCTTCGAGACGACCGAGTACGACTTCGAGACCCTGCGGGCCCGCTTCCAGCAGATGGCCTTCCTCAACAAGGGCCTGCGCATCACGCTGACGGACGAGCGTCCCGCCCACCTCGACACGGGTGACGAGGTCACCGGCGGCGACGGCGCGGCCGACGCGGACGGCGTCTCCGAGGCGGACGACGCGACCCCGGGCGCGTCCACGCCTGCTCGCACCGTCTCGTACAAGTACGACGGCGGCCTCGTGGACTACGTCACCCACCTCAACGCGGCGAAGAAGGTCGAGCTCGTCCACCCCGACGTCATCGACTTCGAGTCGGAGGACACCGAGAAGCGCATCTCCGTGGAGATCGCGATGCAGTGGACCAGCTCGTACTCCGAGTCCGTCCACACGTACGCGAACACGATCTCCACGACGGAGGGCGGCACGCACGAGGAGGGCTTCCGCGCGGCGATGACCTCGCTGGTCAACCGGTACGCGCGCGACAAGGGCATCCTCAAGGAGAAGGACGACAACCTCACGGGCGACGACATCCGCGAAGGCCTGACCGCCGTCGTCTCCGTCAAGCTCGGCGAGCCCCAGTTCGAGGGCCAGACCAAGACGAAGCTCGGCAACACCGAGGCGAAGACGTTCGTCCAGCGCGTCGTCCACGAGCAGCTCACGGACTGGTTCGACTCGCACCCGAACGAGGGGCGCGACGTCATCCGCAAGGCGATCCAGGCGTCGCAGGCGCGGCTCGCCGCCCGCAAGGCGCGCGAGGCGACCCGGCGCAAGGGCCTGCTGGAGTCGGGCGGCATGCCCGGCAAGCTGCGCGACTGCCAGTCGAACCGCGCCGAGGAGTGCGAGATCTTCATCGTCGAGGGCGACTCCGCCGGTGGTTCCGCCGTCCGCGGTCGCAACCCGCGGACGCAGGCGATCCTCCCGATCCGCGGCAAGATCCTCAACGTCGAGCGCGCGCGCCTCGACCGGGCCCTGTCCAACCAGGAGGTCCAGTCGATCATCACCGCGTTCGGCACGGGCATCGGCGAGGACTTCGACCTCACCAAGCTCCGCTACCACAAGATCGTGCTCATGGCCGACGCCGACGTCGACGGCCAGCACATCGCGACGCTCCTGCTCACGCTGCTCTTCCGGTACATGCGCCCCCTCATCGAGAACGGGCACGTGTACCTCGCACAGCCGCCGCTGTACCGGCTCAAGTGGTCGAACGCCCCGCACGACTACGTCTACTCGGACAAGGAGCGCGACGCGTTCCTCGCGTCCGGGCAGGCCGCGGGCAAGCGGATCCCCAAGGAGAACGGGATCCAGCGCTACAAGGGTCTGGGCGAGATGGACTACTCGGAGCTGTGGGACACGACCATGGACCCGGAGCACCGCACGCTCAACCAGGTCACCCTGGACGACGCCGCGGCCGCGGACGAGATCTTCTCCGTCCTCATGGGCGAGGACGTCGAGTCCCGCCGCAGCTTCATCCAGCGCAACGCGAAGGACGTGCGGTTCCTTGACATCTGAGCAGCCGGTGCCCGCGCCCCGCGGGCGACCGGCCCTCGGACGCGCCCCGGCGTCGTCCGCGGCAGACACAGAGCCAGCCACCGAGCGCAGCGAGCACGCAGAGACGAACGAGCGAGGTAGACCGTGACCGACGAGCAGAACCCCGAGACCGAGCCCACCGCCCCCGGCGACGGGGACGAGGCGGTCGTGCACGCGGACGGCACGGCGGTCGCGGTGCACCACGGGCGCATCGAGCAGGTCGACCTCCAGCTCGAGATGCAGCGGTCGTACCTCGACTACGCGATGAGCGTCATCGTCGGGCGCGCGCTGCCCGACGTCCGGGACGGCCTCAAGCCGGTGCACCGCCGCGTGCTGTACGCGATGTACGACGGCGGCTACCGCCCGGACCGGTCGTACTCGAAGTGCTCGCGCGTCGTCGGCGACGTCATGGGCAAGTTCCACCCGCACGGCGACAGCGCGATCTACGACGCGCTCGTGCGCCTGGTGCAGGACTGGTCGCTGCGCTACCCACTGGTCGCGGGCCAGGGGAACTTCGGCTCGCCCGGCAACGACCCGGCGGCCGCCCCGCGGTACACCGAGTGCCGCATGGCCCCGATCGCCATGGAGATGGTCCGGGACATCGACAAGGACACCGTCGACTTCCAGGACAACTACGACGGCCGCACCCAGGAGCCGGCGGTCCTGCCGTCGCGGTTCCCGAACCTGCTGGTCAACGGCTCGGCGGGCATCGCGGTCGGCATGGCGACGAACATCCCGCCGCACAACCTGCGCGAGGTCGCCGAGGGCGTCCAGTGGCACCTGGACCACCCCGAGGCGAGCCGCGAGGAGCTCCTCGCGGCGCTCCTGCTGCGCATCAAGGGTCCGGACTTCCCGACCGGCGCGACGATCCTCGGCCACAAGGGCATCGAGGAGGCGTACCGGACCGGCCGCGGGTCGATCACGATGCGAGCGGTGGTCAACGTCGAGGAGATCCAGGGCCGCGTGTGCCTGGTCGTCACCGAGCTCCCCTACCAGGTGAACCCGGACAACCTCGCCGCGAAGATCGCCGACCTCGTCAAGGACGGCCGCGTCCAGGGCATCGCCGACATCCGCGACGAGACGTCGGGCCGCACGGGCCAGCGCCTCGTGATCGTGCTCAAGCGCGACGCGGTGGCGAAGGTCGTGCTCAACAACCTGTACAAGCACACGCAGCTCCAGGACACGTTCGGCGCGAACATGCTCGCGCTCGTCGACGGCGTCCCGCGCACCCTGAGCCTCGACGCGTTCGTCCGGCACTGGACGACGCACCAGCTCGACGTCGTCGTGCGGCGCACCCGGTACCTGCTCGCCGAGGCCGAGCGCAGCATCCACATCCTGCGCGGCTACCTCAAGGCGCTGGACCTGCTCGACGAGGTCATCGCGCTCATCCGCCGCTCCCCCGACGCCGACGAGGCCCGCGCGGGCCTCATGGGGCTGCTGGGCGTGGACGAGATCCAGGCGACGGCGATCCTCAACCTCCAGCTCCGCCGTCTGGCGGCGCTCGAGCGGCAGCGCATCATCGACGACCACGACGAGCTCGAGCGCAAGATCCTCGACTACGAGGACATCCTCGCCAAGCCGGAGCGCCAGCGGTCGATCGTCGGCGACGAGCTGGGCGAGATCGTCGCCAAGTACGGGGACGAGCGTCGGACGACGATCCTCCCGTTCGACGGCGAGGTCTCGATCGAGGACCTCATCGCCGAGGAGGAGATGGTCGTCACGATCACCCGCGGCGGCTACGTGAAGCGCACGCGCAGCGACAGCTACCGCGCGCAGAAGCGCGGCGGCAAGGGCGTGCGCGGCGCGCAGCTGCGCGAGGACGACATCGTCGACCACTTCTTCGTGACGACGACGCACCACTGGCTGCTGTTCTTCACGAACCTGGGGCGGGTCTACCGCGCCAAGGCGTACGAGCTGCCCGAGGGCGGCCGCGACGCCAAGGGCCAGCACGTGGCGAACCTCCTCGCGTTCCAGCCCGGCGAGAAGATCGCCCAGGTCCTCGACCTGCGCGACTACGGCGCCGCGGAGTACCTGGTGCTCGCCACGCGGCGCGGTCTGGTCAAGAAGACGCGGCTGTCGGAGTACGACTCGCCCCGCTCGGGCGGGCTCATCGCGATCAACCTCCGCGAGGACGAGTCGGGCACGCCCGACGAGCTCGTCGCGGCGCTCCTCGTGGACGCCGACGACGACCTCATCCTCGTCTCGCGCAAGGGCCAGTCGATCCGGTTCCCGGCGGGCGACGACACGATGCGACCGCTGGGCCGCGCGACGTCGGGCGTGACGGGCATGAAGTTCCGCGAGGGCGACGAGCTCCTCTCGGCCGACGTCGTCGAGGAGGGTTCCGACCTCTTCGTCGTGACCGAGGGCGGGTTCGCGAAGCGCACGCGGATCGACGAGTACCGGGTCCAGGGCCGTGGCGGTCTGGGCATCAAGGTCGCGAACCTGGTGGAGGCTCGTGGAGATCTCGTGGGGGCTCTGGTGACAGAGGCCGACGACGAGGTGCTGGTGATCATGGAACGCGGGAAGATCGTGCGGTCCGCGGTCGACGAGGTGAACCTCACGGGCCGCAACACGCAGGGGGTGACGTTCGCGAAGCCCGACAAGGGCGACCGCATCATCGCGGTCGCGCGGAACGTCGAGCGTCGCCTCGGAGAGGATCGGGATACCGTGGAGGGCGAGGACGGGACCGGCACGGCCCCGGGCGGCACCGACACGAGCAGCGCACCGACCACCGACCCGACCGCCTCGTCCGACGAGGCGAGCGGGACCGAGCCGGCCCCCGGAACCACCGAGGAAACCAGATGAGCAGCGAGAACAACGCACCGCCGACGATCACGCCCCGGCTGACCGTGCCGCGTCCCGACACGGACCCGGCCTCGCGCGCCGGGGGTGCGCCCGCGCCGAGCAAGCACGGGGAGTCGAACGGCGCGTCGAACGGTGCGGCGTCGGGCGCCGTCCCGCCGCCTCCCCCGCCCCCGCCGCCGGGCCAGTCTGCGGGCCGGGCCCCGAGCCAGGCCGCCCCGGAGCGCGGGGTCGACGACGACGGCATGGAGCGCGCGTCCGGCGAGAGTCGCGTCGCGGTCGCCCGCGCCGGCGCCGTGAAGGCTGCCGCCGCGGCCATCGCCGCGGCGAAGAGCGCGGCCAAGAAGGTCTCGGCGGCGGTCCCGGCCGCTCCGGCGGAGACCGACCCCCAGCCCGGCCACGACGAGATCGACGACGAGACGGTGAGGCGCGTGCCCACGACCAGCGCGGCAGCGCCGAGCGCCCCAGCGGCGTCCACGAACACCCCGGTGCCGGCGGCGATGCACTACTCCGCCGCGGGCGTCTCCGGATCGGCGACCCCCCTCACCGGTGCGACGCCCGCCGTCGGCCCGGCGACGGGCGCGACGCCCACGGTGCGGCACGACGGCGGCCCGCGCCGCGTCCGGCTCGCGGTCTCGCGCATCGACCCCTGGTCCGCGATGAAGCTCGGCTTCCTGCTCGCCGTCGCGATCGGCATCATGACCGTCGTCGCGACGGCCGTGGTCTGGTACGTCCTCGACGGGATGATGGTCTTCGCGAAGATCGAGGACCTGTTCACGCAGATCGTCGGGACCGAGACGGACGTGGACATCCAGCAGTACGTCGCGTTCGGGCGTGTGATCTCCATCGCCACGCTGCTCGGCGTGGTGAACGTGGTGATCATCACCGCGCTGTCGACGATCATGGCGTTCCTGTACAACATCGTCGCCGCGCTGGTGGGCGGCGTGCACCTCACGCTCACCGACGACTGACCGAGGACGGCTCCCGGACCGGGGGCCACGGGCCCTCGGTTTGGGTCTGCGGCTCCCGGTGGGGTAACCTCAATCGCTGCCTGCGAGCGGAGCGGCCCCCCGGGGCTGTCCGGCGAGGCGCGTACGGGCCTATAGCTCAGACGGTTAGAGCGCTTCCCTGATAAGGAAGAGGTCAGAGGTTCAAGTCCTCTTAGGCCCACTGCCGAACCCACTCGAGGGGGAACGTCATGAAGAAGCTTCTCGTCCTGCTCCTCGCCGCCGGCGCCGGATATCTCCTGTGGCGCAAGTACACGGAGGACAACGCCGAGCGTGACCTCTGGGCAGAGGTCACCGACACCTTCGAGTGAGCACGTCTCACTCCTGACCGGCCCCTGGCCGCGTCACCTGGGGCCATGGCGCAATTGGTAGCGCACCTGCTTTGCAAGCAGGGGGTTGGGGGTTCGAGTCCCCCTGGCTCCACTCCGTCGACCAGCATCGAGAACTTCGATGCTGGTCGTCTTCGTCTGACACCTCTCTTCGCGAGTGCGCGGCTCCGGCGCGTGCGGCGTGCTCCTCGATGGCGTCGTGGCAAGCTCTCGACGTGGAGAAGCTCGGCCGGCGGCGCGCATGGTTGCTCATGGCCGCGGGAGAGAACCGCGGCCACGGTGGTCATTCGGGCTACGACGATCAGTACGACGCGTACTACTCCTGGGACAGCAACGTGCCCAACCACAAGAACCTTCGGGTGGGCGACCCGATCGCCCTGTGGGACAAGGTGCGCCTCCTCGGCATCTCGGTCATCGAGCAGATCGACACCTCACCGGGCCAGAAGGTGCTCAACAGGTGCCCGGAGTGCGGGACGACGCGAATCTCCCTCCGCAAGAGGGCTACGCCGCGCTATCGGTGCATGAAGTGCGGTGCAGCGTTCGAGGCTGCGAGAGCCGACGTCGCCGAGGTCGAGCTCTACACGGCCCGGTACGACGCTGCGTGGACCTCGCTCGAGGGAGTCCTGGACGAGCACGAGGTCCGCGCGGTCCAGACGAATGCCGTGGACATCAACGCGATGCGTCCGTTGGACTGGGACGCGTTCCGCGACGCGCTCGCCCGCAAGGACGCCGACCGTGCCCTGAGCCGCGTGCAGGGCCGACTCCCGGATGCCGTGTGGAGCGACGGCGCGGGTGTGACGCTGGAGCTCTCGGGTGGGTTTCGCCGTTCGCTCGTGCGCGTCAGACGCGGGCAACGTCAGTTCCGGGCGCATCTCCTGTCGAGCCAGGGAAGCACCTGCGCGTTCACCGGCGGTGCGCCGGAACGAGTCCTCGACGCGGGACACCTCTACAGCTATGCGCGGCTCGGCGAGCACCACGCGCACGGTGGGCTCATGCTTCGCCGTGATATCCACAGGCTGTTCGACGACGGGATGCTCGCCGTCGATCCCACCACCCTGAGGATCGACGTCGACAGCGAGCTCGCGGCGTTCCCGCAGTACGCGTGCCTCGATGGCAGGCCGTTGCAGCTCGACCTCCGAGAACAGCAGGTCGACTGGCTCGGCAAGCACTGGGGCGAGCATCGTGCGACGGCCTCGAGGGCGCCGTAGGACACGCCACTCGGTGACCGGGAGCCCCATCGTCCCGAGACGACGCCGGGCCCACCTTGCGGTGGGCCCGGCGTCGTGCGTGCGTGTCCAGCGTGCCGCTCTGGCGGGGTCAGACGTCGTCGGCCTTCTTGGCCGCGTCCTCCGCGGCGTCCTCGGCCGCCTCGCGGGCCTTCTTGGCGGCGTCGCCCAGGTCGTCCTTCGCGTCCGCGGCGGCGTCCTTGGCGGACGAGGCCGCGCTGCGGGTCGTGCTGCGGGCGCGGCTGGTGGCCTTCTTGGCCGCGTCCTTGGCGTCCGAGACGGCGTCGCTGACGCGGTCGCTGACGTCGTCGCGCACCTCGGCGGCGCGCTCGGCGAGCTTGTCAGTTGCCTCGCGGCCCTTCGCGACGGCGACGCCCGCGGCCTCGCCCAGCGACTCGGCGGCGTCCCCGACGGCGTGCCGGGCGTCGCCGACCACGTCGTCGAAGTGGACCTGCTGCTCCTCCTGCTCCCACGGCTCGGCCCAGGGGTCGGTCGTGGGCTGTGCGCGCCGGTAGAGGACGTAGCCGACGCCCGCGGCCGTGACGCCGCCAGCGATCCACCAGAGGGTGCGGCCCTTGCCCTTCGACGCGTCGGCCTCGGCGGCCTTCGCCGCGGCCTTGTCGGCTGCGGCAGCGAGCTTCGCCGCGGCCTTCTCGGCTGCCTTGTCGGCATGCTTCGCGGCCTTCTTGCCCGCCTTGCCCGCGGTCTTCTGCGCCTGCTTCGCCGCCTCCGCGGCGGCCTTCTGCGCCTCCTTGGCGAGCTTGCGGGCCTTCTTGCCGGTCGCCGCTGCCGTGGCCGCGGACGCGGCGGCGGTCGCCTCGGCCGCGTTGTCGGCCGCGCGCTGGGCGGAGTCGGCGGCGCTGGCGGCGGCGGCGTTGAAGCTGGCGACGATCTTGGGCAGCACCTCGTCGACGAGCTTGTCGTGCGCGGTGTCGATGGCGGGCGCGGCCTTGCCCGCCGCCTTCTCGACGCGCGGTGCGGCGGCCTGGATGCTGTCCTGCCACGCCTTCTCGACGCGCGGCTGGAGCCACTCGAGGAACGCCTCCACCTTGGGCGTCCCCCACTCCTTGGCCTGCACCGCGGCGTCCTTGGCCTGGTCGGCGAGCTGGCTCGCCGCGCTCTGCGCGGTCGCGGCGGCCTGCGCGGCCTGGTCCTTGAGCTTCTCGGTGTCGATCGACTCGAGCGTGTCCTTGACGGAGTCGCTCGCTGAGCGAGAACGGGTCATGCGTGCTCCCCGGGGTCGTCGTCCGACGGGACGAAAGTGTGGATGCGATGGGCGTTTCCGACCACTCTGCCACCACCGTGCCCGCCCCGCGAGACATCGCGTCGGACGGGTCGCGCGCGGGTCTCGTGGGAGGATGGTGCCCATGTTCGCAACCCTCCACACGACCGCAGGTGACATCCGGATCGAGCTCCTGCCGAACCACGCCCCGAAGACGGTGGCGAACTTCGTCGGGCTCGCGCAGGGCACCACGACGTGGTCCGACCCCCGCACCGGCGCAGAGCGCACCGAGCCCTTCTACGACGGCCTGATCTTCCACCGCGTGATCCAGGACTTCATGATCCAGGGCGGCTGCCCGCTGGGCACCGGCACGGGCGGTCCCGGCTACACGTTCAACGACGAGATCCACCCCGAGCTGAAGTTCGACCGCCCCTACCTCCTGGCGATGGCGAACGCGGGCCTGCGCCGCAACCCGGTCACGGGCGAGGCCGAGGGCACCAACGGGTCCCAGTTCTTCATCTCGACGGTGCCGACGCCGTGGCTCAACGGCAAGCACACGATCTTCGGCGAGGTCGCGGACGACGCGTCCCGTGCGGTCGTCGACGCGATCAACGCGACGCCGACCCGCCCGGGCGACCGCCCGCAGGAGGACATCGTCATCACGTCCGTCACGATCGAGGACTGACCATCTCGACGACACCTCCCGGGCCGCCCGGCCCGCCGGCGTACGGGACGGCAGGACCGCACGACGGTCCTGCCGTCCCGCCCGTGTGCCCGCGGCACCCGGACCGGGTGTCGTACGTGCGCTGCCAGCGGTGCGGGCGCCCCGCGTGCCCCGAGTGCCAGCGCCCGGCCGCCGTCGGCGTGCAGTGCGTCGACTGCGTGCGCGACGCCGCCCGGCAGGCGCCGACGCAGCGCACGGCGCTCGGAGGCAAGGTCCGCGGCGGTCCGCCGGTCGTGACGTTCACGATCATCGGCCTGTGCGTGGTGAGCTGGATCCTGCAGCTCGTCGTGGGCAGGGCATGGACGCAGATGTGGTGGTTCGCGCCTGTGGCCGCTGAGGGAGAGGCGTATCGCTTCCTCACGTCGGCGTTCCTGCACTCGACGAGCCCCGTCCACATCCTCTTCAACATGTACGCCCTGTGGGTCACAGGTCCGTTCCTGGAGCAGATGCTCGGTCGCTGGCGCTTCGTCGCGCTCTACGTTCTGTCCGCGATCGGCGGATCGGTCGGCTATCTCCTGCTCGCCGGTGGCCCGCTCAACCCGATGTGGTGCCAAGCTGTCGTCGGCGCCTCGGGTGCTGTTTTCGGCCTGTTCGGCGCGATCCTCCTCGTCCTTCGGAGGACGGGGCGCAACGCGATGCAGATCATCGTGCTCATCGGCATCAACTTCGCGATCGGCCTCTATTTTCCGGGGATCGCCTGGCAGGCGCACCTCGGGGGTCTCGTTGTCGGCCTAGCCCTCGGTGCGGCGTACGCGTACGCGCCCAAGGACCGGCGCGTGATTGTCTCCGGCGCCGCCACGATCGTCGTGGCCGCCGTACTCGCCGTAGCAGCATGGATCACGTACGCGAACGCGGGGCCGGTCTCCATCTGTTTCGCGTGACGTCGACCCGACAACCTGCGAATCCACGGAGTTATCCCCAGAGTTACTCACAGGTGTGGAACTACACGGGTGTTGTTGGCCTACTCCGGGCGAAGCCGGTCTTCGTCCGGGCGCGCAGGAACCCGCTCGTGGCCCGCGGCCCGGACGGCCGACGTCGTGACGGCTACTTCCAGCGCGTGGTGAGCGCGAAGCCCGCGATGATGAACGCGAAGCCGACGCCGAGGTTCCAGGCGCCCAGCGGCGGGATCGGGAGCTGCTTGGGCCCGCTGAGGTAGAACAGCACGATCCACGCCAGCCCGAGGAGCATCAGCCCGAGCATCGTGGGCACGAGCCAGCGCGGGTTGCCCGACTCGGGCTTGGGCACGCTCGGCGGGCGCTGCGGCTTGGGCTTCTTGCGCGACTTCGACTCGGGCACGAGGGTGGGCTCCTGTCCTGGTGGGGTCCGCTGCGGCGGCGTCGGGACGCACCGCGGGAGCGGACGCCTGCCGTCGTCGTGCAGGAACCGTGCATGGCTCGGGCGAAGGTCGTCGACGCGCCGCGGGGCTCCGTGAGAGCACGGGTCCGTCACGATCGTGGACGACGTTCGTCGACTAGCGTAGTGGGCGCACACAATAGGCAGGGACACCGCGCGCGGGCAACGGCCCGGTCGCGGCGACGACGACACGACAGACGCGCGGCCGAGACACGTCGGAGAGACGGTCGACGCCCTCGTCCGCCCAGGAAGGAGACGGTCCGTGAGCGGCACCGACCCCGCCTCCGCGACGCCGGACGAGCCTGCCGCGCCCCCGCGCTCGCGCCGGGTCCGGTCCGCCGTGACGGTCGCCCTCGTCCTCGCGCTCGCCGGCGTCATGTTCACCGCCAACGCGCGCCTCGCCCGGGGCGAGGACTCGCGCCACCCCGAGAACCTCGCCCAGCTCGTCGACCGCGAGTCGGACCGCGTGGCGGACCTCTCGGCCCAGGTCGACGCGCTCACGGAGGAGATCGCGGGACTGTCGCAGACCGGCGACGCGCCGGCCGGCGTCGACCCCGACCTCGCGTCGCGCACCGCCGTCGCGGCGGGCACGACGCCGGTCAGCGGCACGGGCCTGACCGTCACGCTCGACGACGCCCCGCCCGAGGGCAACTACCCGCCGCAGATCCGTCCGGACGACCTCGTCGTGCACCAGCAGGACATCCAGTCCGTCGTCAACGCCCTGTGGGCCGGCGGCGCGGAGGCGATGACGCTCCAGGGGCAGCGGGTGACCGCGACGTCGGCGTTCCGGTGCGCGGGCAACATCCTCCTGCTGCACGGACGCGTGTACTCGCCGCCCTACGTCGTGGAGGCCGTGGGCGACCCGGACGCGCTGCGCGACGCCCTGGAGCGCTCGCCGGGCGTCCAGGTGTACCAGGAGTACGTCGACGCGGTGAACCTGGGCTGGTCGGTCGAGGACGCGTCCGACCTCGAGCTCCCCGGCTACGAGGGTGCGCTCGAGCTCCGCTACGCGCGCCCGTCCGACGCGGTGGCGTCATGACGGCCACCGCGCCCACGCCGGTGCGGCACGCGGGCCGCCGTGCCTCGGGGCGCGGCCCCGTGTCCACGGTCGTCGGCGTCGTCGGGGAGCTGCTCATCACGCTCGGCATCCTGCTGGGGCTGTACGTGGTGTGGCAGCTGTGGTGGACGGACGTGCAGGCCGACCGCGTGCAGGCGCAGGTCCTGGAGGAGATGGACGCGCCCACGCCGGACGCCGGGGACGTCGCGACGACCGTGCGCCGAGACGAGCCGCCGGTCATGGAGGCGCCGGCGCTGGGCGAGGTGTGGGGCACGCTCTACGTGCCGCGGTGGGACGGCAAGATGATGCCGATCGCGGAGGGGACGGACAAGCGCTCGATCCTCGACCAGGCGATGGCCGGGCACTACCCGGAGACGGTCATGCCGGGCGACGTCGGGAACTTCTCGGTCGCGGGGCACCGGCAGACGTACGGCAAGATCTTCCACGACGTGGAGGAGCTCGAGATCGGCGACCCGATCGTCGTGGAGGCCGGCGGGGTCTGGTACGTGTACCGCGTGGACCACATGCAGGCGGTGAAGCCGGACCAGGTGGAGGCCGTGGCGCCCGTCCCGTGGCAGCCCGGCGTCGAGCCGACGGAGCGGTACCTCACCCTGACGACGTGCCACCCGATCGGGCTGAACTCGCTCGTGGCACGGTTCATCGTCAACGCGAAGCTGGACTACTGGATGCCGGTCGAGGACGGCACGCCGCCGGACCTCGTCGGCCAGACGGCTCCTGCCGCTGAAGGGAGCGCGTGATGTACGGGGCGCTGTGGCGCGTGCTGCCCGGGCCCGCGTGGGTCCGGGTGCTGATCCTGCTCGTCCTCGCGGCCGCCGTCGTGCTCGCGTGCTTCGAGTGGCTGTTCCCGATCGTGTCCGAGTACATGCCGTTCAACGACCCCAACATCCAGACCGACGCCGCCGGCGCAGCGTCCGTGGAGGCCCCGCGATGACCCACCCGACCCGCATCCTCGTCGTGGACAACTACGACTCGTTCGTCTACACGATCGTGGGCTACCTCGACCAGCTCGGCGCCCAGACCGTCGTCGTGCGCAACGACGCCGTGCCCGAGCCCGACGCCGAGGGCCGGTTCCACGACGCCGACGGGACCGTCTTCGACGGCGTCCTCGTCTCGCCCGGGCCCGGGACGCCCAAGGAGGCCGGCCAGAGCGAGCAGGTCATCCGTGCGTGCGCGACCTCGCGCACGCCGATGCTCGGCGTGTGCCTCGGCCACCAGGCGCTCGCCGAGGTGTACGGCGCGACGGTCACGCACGCCCCCGAGCTCATGCACGGCAAGACGAGCCTCGTCGAGCACGAGGGCGAGGGCGTCCTCGCCGGGCTCCCCGACCCGTTCACCGCGACGCGCTACCACTCGCTCGCCGTCGTGAGCGACACGGTGCCCGCCGAGCTCGAGGTGACCGCCTCGACCGCCGGCGGCGTCATCATGGGCCTGCAGCACCGCGACCTGCCCCTGCACGGCGTCCAGTTCCACCCGGAGTCCGTGCTCACCGAGGGCGGCCACCGCCTGCTCGCGAACTGGCTCGAGGCCTGCGGGCTCGACGGCGCCGTCGAGCGCTCGGCGGGCATGGCACCGCTGGTCCGCCAGTAGACCCGGGAGCCGACCCGTCCGCGGGCCACGACACGGGCCCAGGACTCCGGCGCCGCTGGTCCCGGCTGCTGACCGCTCGTCCTCCGGACGACGACGGGCCCCCACCTCGCGAGGTGGGGGCCCGTTCGTCATACCGAGCCGGGCGGCGCGTCAGCCGTCGTTGTTCCCGCCGCCGCCTCCGCCGCCTCCGCCGCCCCCAGCGCCGGGGCCGCCGCCGTTGTCGCCACCGGTCGACGGGCCGGGGCCGGTCGAGACGATGAGCGAGACCTGGGTGCCGACGGGAACCTCGGAGCCACCCCGTGGGTCCGAGCCGATGACCGTGCCGGCGGGCCACTGGTCGGACTCCTGGGTCTGCCGGGTGCCCACGTTGAGCTCCGCGCCGCCGAGCGCGTCCGCCGCCTGGTCCTCGGTCATCCCGACGAGGTTGGACGGGACCGTCGTCGTCTCCGCGGCACGCGGGATCGCGACCTTGAGGGTCACGCGCGACCCCTGGGGGACGCTCCCGGCGTTGGGCTGCTGCGAGAGGACCTGGTTCTCGGCCTCGTCGGACTCCTCGTCGCTGCGGTCGACCCCGAGACCGAGGGCCTCGATCGTCGCCTTCGCGGCGTCGAACTGCTGACCGGTGACGTCAGGCAGGGTGACGAGCCCGCTCGACACGAACAGGTTGACCGTCGACCCGGCGGGCACGGACTGGCCCGCGCCCGGGGCCGTCCGCGTCACGGACCCCTTCGCGACGTCCGGGGAGTCCTCCGTGGCGACGTCGCCGACGTTGAGACCGTTGTCCGCGAGGTACTGCCGGGCCTCCTCCTGGGTCTTGCCCTTGAGATCCTGCAGCGTGACGGCGTCCGGTCCGGCGGAGAAGAACGCCGTGACCGTCACGCCGAGCTCCTGGGTGGTGCCTCCCGCCGGGTCGGTCTTCGTGAACGTCCCCTCGGGCTCGGTCGACTCCTGGTCGATGGCCTGCGCGTACTCGAAGCCGGCGTCGGTGATCGCCTTCTCGGCCTCCTCGGGCGTGATCGGCGCCGAGAGCGTCGGGACCGTGCCCGTCGTCGGCTCCTCCTCGCCCTGGCTGTTGATGAGGAGCATCGTGATGATCGCCGCGAGGGCGAGCACGCCGATCGCGATGAGGGTCCACATGAGGCCCTTGCGGCTCTTGGGCTCCTCCTCGTCCTCCCCCGGGACCTCGTCCCCGGGCGGGACGGCCGGTGCGACGCTCGTCGCCCACGGATTCGGGGCGGCCGCTGCGGGCGCCATGACCTGCGTCGCGGACTCGACCATCGTCGGCTGGAGGTCGGCGGCCGCGGCCGCGGCACCGAGGCCCGCCGCGGCGGCGGCGACCCCGAGCGCAGGGGCCGTGATCGCCCCGCCGCGCACGGCGTTCTCGAGGTCGGCGCGGAACTCGGCCGCGTTCGAGTAGCGGGCCGTGCGGTCCTTGGCGAGCGCCTTGAGCGTGATGCGGTCCAGGACCTCGGGGACGTCCGGCGCGACGGCGCTCGGCGTCGCCGGGGCCTCGCGCACGTGCTGGTAGGCCACCGCGACGGGCGAGTCGCCGATGAACGGCGGGCGGCCGGTGAGCAGCTCGTAGAGCAGGCAGCCGGTGGAGTACAGGTCGGAGCGGGCGTCGACCGTCTCGCCGCGCGCCTGCTCCGGCGAGAGGTACTGGGCGGTGCCGATGACGGCCTGCGTCTGCGTCATCGTCGCGGCCGAGTCCGCCATCGCGCGGGCGATGCCGAAGTCCATGACCTTGACCGCGCCCGTGGGCGTGATCATGACGTTCGCGGGCTTGATGTCGCGGTGCACGATCCCGGCGTGGTGCGAGTACTCGAGCGCCGCGAGCACGCCCGCCGTGATCTCGACGGCCTCGTCGATGGGGACGGCCTGGCCGTCGCGCAGGATGTCGCGGACCGTGTGGCCCTCGACGTACTCCATGACGATGAACGGGACGTGCACCGAGTTGCCGGTGGCGTCCGCGTGGACGTCCTCGCCCGTGTCGTACACCGCGACGATCGCGGGGTGGTTGAGGGACGCCGCGGCCTGGGCCTCGCGGCGGAAGCGCGCGAGGAAGGTGGGGTCGCGGGCGAGGTCGGACCGCAGGATCTTGATCGCGACCGTGCGACCGAGGCGGTTGTCGTGCCCGATGTGCACCTCGGCCATGCCACCACGGCCGATGAGCTCACCGACCTGGTAGCGCCCGGCAAGCACTCGGGGAGCGTTGTCCACCACTCATTCGTCCTTCGGTGTCGTCGGAGCCGCGGGCGCGTCCGCGCGCGGCACATCTGGCGCAATCATCCCACTGGAGGGCGTCCGGGAAAGCCGGGAACACAACGATGTCGTCACGATGTCACCCGTCCGGAGGCGGCCGGGGAGCCCGGCGGGGCGTCGTCGGGGACCATCTCGACGACGGCCGCGGGAGCCGCGTCGGCGTCGCCCCCGTCCCGGTCCCCGAGGGAGGCGATGGTGGCGATCACGAGCACGAGCAGGAGGCCGAGGAGGGCCACCAGGGGCCACGTCAGGCCGTTCGGGAGCCCGCCGAGGCGCCGCCCCGTCGTCGTGGACGTGCGGCGTCCGGAGGACGACCGCGACGGGGCCGCCTGCGACTGCCGCCGGGCCTCGGCCCGCGTGGCCGGTGCCGCCGGCGGGGTGCTCGCGGCCGACCCGGAGCCCGGCCGCGTGCCGCCGCGAGCGGGCTGCGGACGCCGCGACGAGCGGGTGCCGCCGTGCATCTCGCGGCGCGGCGGGTAGGCGCGGGGACCGGACGGGTCCTCTGCCGCGGTCGAGGGGACGGGGCGCTCCCACGGCAGGGCGGGCCCGGGCGCGGGCGGCGTGTCGGACGGCGGAGCGGTCGCCTGACCGACGAGCTCGGCGTCGTTCTCGGCGAGGTGGCCGCCCGTGGGCTCGGCCGCGTGGGCGCCTGGTCGGGCCTCCGGTGCGATCCACGGCGTCGCGGGGTCGACCGGGTGCGGGTCGCGCACGGCCGCCGGGATGACGAGCGGCGTGATGACGGGCGCGGGGTCGGGCTCGGGTGCGCGGGGGGCGTCGTCCGCCGTCGTGCGTGCGCGCCGGCCGCGCCGGGTGTTGGCGGCCGCGCCGGCCCGGGCGGACCACGGGTCGGCGGCGAGGCGGGCCTGGATCTCCTCGAAGACGCGCGCGAGGGCGTCGGCCGGGTGCGGCCGGGCCAACGGGTCCTTGGCGAGCATGACCATGACGAGCTCGGCGAGCTCCGGGTCGACCGACGACGGGAGCGGCGGCACGGGCTCGTTGACGTGCGCGACCGCGATGTCGACCGGGGTGGACCCGGTGAACGGCCGGTTCCCGACGATCGACTCGTACGCCACGATGCCCAGCGCGTAGATGTCCGACGCCCCCGTGGCCGCCTGCCCGACGGCCTGCTCGGGCGAGAGGTACTGGGCCGTGCCCATCACCATGCCCGTCGCGGTCATCGGGACCTGGTTGGCCGCGAGCGAGACGCCGAAGTCGGTGATCTTCACGGTGCCGGAGCGGTCGATGAGGATGTTGCCCGGCTTGACGTCACGGTGCACGACGCCGGACAGGTGCGCGGCGTGCAGCGCGCGGGCGGTCTGCGCGAGGATCGGCAGGAGCCGCGCGGGCGGGAGCACGGGCTCGCGCTCCAGCAGGTCCGCCATGGGCTCGCCCACGACGAGCTCCATCACGAGGTACCCGGAGCCGTTCGTCTCGCCGTAGTCGTACATCTGCGCGATGTTCGGGTGCGAGAGCGCGGCGCTGTTGCGGGCCTCGGTCCGCAGGCGGTTGAGGAAGTCCTCGTTGCCCGCGTACTCGGTCCGCAGAACCTTGACGGCCACCTCGCGCCCCAGCGCGTCGTCGGCCGCGACCCAGACCTCGCCCATGCCGCCGACGGCGATGCGCCGCACGAGGCGGTAGCGGTTGCCGAGCGTCAGCCCCCTCACGGGCTTCATCCGTTCAACACCGCCTCCATGACGGCGCGCGCGATCGGCGCGGCGATCGCGCCGCCCGTCGCCTCGTTGCCGAGCGAGCCGCCGTTCTCGACGATGACCGCGACCGCGACCTGCGGGTCGTCGGCGGGCGCGAAGCTCGTGAACCACGCGTGCGGGGCGGCCTCGCCGCCCGTCTCGGCGGTGCCCGTCTTGCCCGCGACCTGCACGCCCGGGATCTGTGCCGCCTTCCCGGAGCCGTTCTGCACGACGCCGAGCATCATCTGCGTGAGCTGCTCGGCGGTCGACGGCGACACCGAGGTGCGCAGGCGGCGCGGCTCGGACTGGCGGACGACGTCGAGGTCGGGGTTGCGGATCGTCTCCACCGTGTACGGCGCCATCTGCACGCCGTCGTTCGCGATCGCGGCAGCGACCATCGCCATCTGGAGCGGGGTGACCTTGACCTCGCCCTGCCCGATGCCCGCGCGCGCGATGCCCGCCGGGTCGGCGCCCGGGGTGCCCTCGGCGGGGAACTGGCTCGGCGTGACGTCCATCGGGATCTCGAGCGGGGCGTCGAAGCCGAAGTCCTCAGCCTGGTCCCGCATCGCGTCCTCGCCGAGCGTCATGGCCAGGTCGCCGAAGGCGGTGTTGCAGGAGATGCGGAGGGCGTCGGCGAGCGTCATCTCGCCCGTCGGCGAGCAGCGGGTGCCGCCGAAGTTCTTCATCGTCTGCGTCGACTGCGGGTACGGGAGCTCGTCCGGGGCCGGGATCACGGTCTCGGCCGTGTACTGCCCGCTCTCGAGCGCCGCGGCCGAGGTGACGATCTTGAACGTCGACCCCGGCGGGTAGGTGTTGCCCCGGATGGCCCGGTTCGACATCGGGTTGCCGTCGGCGTTGAGCAGCTCCTGGTAGCGCTCGCGCGCGAGGGCGGTGTCGTGCGTCGCGAGCTCGTTGGGGTCGTAGCTCGGCTTGGACACGAGCGCGAGGACGCGGCCGGTCTTCGGCTCGATCGCCACGACGGCGCCGCGCTGGTCTCCCAGGGCGTCCCAGGCGGCCTGCTGCGCTGCGGGGTCGATCGTCAGCTCGACGGACGCGCCCTGGGGCTGCTTGCCGGTGAAGAGCGCGCTGAGGCGGTCGAGCCACAGCGAGCTCGCCTCGCCGTTCAGGTAGTCGTTCTCCTTGTCCTCGATCTCCGTGCGCCCGTTGGTGAGCGAGAGGAACCCCGAGACCGGCGCGTACAGCGGGCCGTTCGAGTACTGCCGCTGGAAGCCGAACGCGTCGTCCACCGGGGTCGACGAGGCGATCGCGTCGCCCGCGACGACGATCGGGCCGCGGAACTTGTTGTACTCGCGGTAGATCGTGCGGGCGTTGCGCGAGTCGTTGTTGAGCGAGTCCGCCTGGACGAACTGGATGTACGTCGTCGACACCATGAGCGCGAGGAACATGACGAGGACGACCGTCGCGACGCGACGCAGGGGGACGTTCACCGGGCTCCTCCCCAGGGGTCGGTCTCCGGGTGGGTGCCGTCGGGACCGGGGCGCCGCACGACCTCCGTGCGCAGCTCGTCGGGGTGGGCCGGGACGTCGCCCGTCTGTCCGACGGCGGGCTGCACGCCCGTCGTCGCGCGCGTCGGACCTGTGACGGGTCCCGCCGAGGCGCCCGCGCCGGGCGCCCCGACCGTGGTGGGCGCGTCGTCGGGCCGGGCGCCGACGGCGGGAGCCCCGCCGCCCACGACCTCGACCGGCTCCGAGTCGGGGCGCGTGCGCGCCCCGCCGGGGGCCACCTGCCCGCGCACGGGCAGGGACGACGGCCGCCGCGCGTCGTCGGAGATGCGCAGCAGCAGGCCCACGACCAGCCAGTTCGCGAGGAGCGACGACCCGCCCTGGGCGACGAACGGCATGGTGAGGCCCGTCAGCGGGATGATGCGCGTGATCCCGCCGACGACGACGAAGAGCTGCCACGCCATGACGAACGCGAGGCCGCCCGCGAGGAGCTTGCCGAACCCGTCGCGCACGCCGATCGCGGTGCGCAGGCCGCGCTCCACGAGGATGAGGTAGGCGAGCAGGATGCCGATGAGGCCCGTGAGCCCGAGCTCCTCGCCGAGCGAGGCGTAGATGAAGTCGGAGAACGCGTACGGGACCGTCCGCGGGTAGCCCGCGCCCCAGCCGGTGCCGAACAGCCCGCCGTTGCCGAGCGAGAACAGGCCGCCCACGAGCTGGCCCGAGCCGCCGGGGCTGCGGCCGAAGATCTCGGGGTCGAACGGATGGAGCCACACGTCGACGCGCGCCTGGACGTGGCCGAACGTCGACGCCGCGAGCACCGCGCCGACCGCGATGAGCAGGAGGCCGATGACGACCCAGCTCACGCGCTCGGTCGCGATGTAGAGCATCGCGACGAAGAGCCCGAAGAAGAGGAGCGACGTGCCGAGGTCGCGCTCGAACACGAGGATCGCGAGCGAGACGAGCCAGACGATGATGATCGGCCCGAGGTCGCGCAGGCGCGGGAGCTGGAGCCCGAGCACCTTGGGCCCGGCGAGCGCGAGCGTGTCCCGGTTCGTCACGAGGTAGCCGGCGAAGAAGATCGCGAACGCGATCTTCGCGAACTCCGCGGGCTGGAGCGAGAAGCCGAAGACGTTGATCCAGATCTGCGCGCCGTTGATGCGCGTCCCCAGACCCGGGACGAGCGGCAGCGCGACGAGCACGATGCCCGCGATCATCGCGGTGTACGTGTAGCGCCGCAGGGTCCGGTGGTCGCGCAGGAACCAGATCACGGCGAACGCGCAGAGGATGCCCAGCGCGGTCCACTGGAGCTGGCGCGGCGCGAGGTCCTGGGTCCCGCCCGTGACCTGCGAGCCGAGGTCGAGGCGGAAGATCATCGCGAGGCCGATGCCGTTGAGCGCGACGGCGATCGGCAGGATCACCGGGTCCGCGTACGGCGCCTTGAAGCGCAGCAGCACGTGCGCGGCGCCCGCGAGCACCACCGTGCCGATGCTGTACACGTAGAAGCGCCCCGGGAGCTCGCCCGTGAGCTGCAGGCCCACGAGCGCGTACGCCCCGATGCCCAGCGCGAGCGCGAGGACGAGCAGACCGAGCTCCGCGCCCCGGCCGGGGCGCACCTCGGTGGTCTCCACCGTGGCCATCAGGCCCCCGAGCCGGCGCCGTCGGTGGGTGCCGGGGTCACGTCGGGCGCCCCGGCCTCCGGGGTCTCGGTGGCGCCCTCGGTGGGCGCCTCCGTGGTGTCGTCGGTCGCGGGCGCGTCGGTGGACTCCTCCGCGGCCTCGGCGACGAGGCGCTCCGCCCGCGCGCGGGCGTCCTCGAGCGACTCCGCGGGGATCGTGGTCTCCAGGCGGTCGACGACGTAGCCCGGCAGGTCCGTGACGCGCGTCCCCGTGAGCTCGATCGGCGTCGACAGCGTCACCGGGCCCGCGTTCTCCGGGATGCCGCGGAACACGGCGACCTGGCCGTCGGCGACGCCGACGTAGTACTGCGTCTGCGTCCAGCGGTAGCCCGCCCAGCCGGCCACGCCCAGGCCCGCGACGACGAGGAGGATCGCGACGACCGTGATCCAGCGGCGGGGCGCGCGGCCGGGCCGCACGTCGTCGTCGCCGTCTCCCGGGGTCTCGGCCGGGGCTTCGGCCCCCTGCGCGGGATCCGCCGCGCCGTCCGCCGCGGGCTCCTCGGTCGCGGCGGGCGCGTTCACGCTCGCCATGAGGGCCGCCGCCCGGGCGGCGGGGCCGTCCGCGGCCGACGTCGGGGCGTCGCGGTCGATCGCGGCCGACCCGACGACCTGGGCCCCGGTGCCGGGCGCCGTGCCGTCGGGCAGCGTGTCGAGGTCCACGACGTCGGCCACCACGACCGTCACGTTGTCCGTGCTGCCGGCGCGCAGCGCGAGCTGCAGCAGGTGGTCGGCGCACTCGTCGACGTCGGGGGTGTCCGAGAGCGACTGGGCGATCGTCTCGGGGCTGACGAAGCCCGAGAGCCCGTCGGAGCACAGGAGCCAGCGGTCGCCCGGCTTCGCCTCGCGCACCGACATGTCGGGCGTGAGGTCGATGTCGAAGTCGCCGAGCACGCGCATGACGACGTTGCGCTGCGGGTGGGTCTCCGCCTCGTCGGGCGAGATCCGGCCCGTGTCCACGAGGTGCTGCACGAACGTGTGGTCGGTCGTGACCTGGGTCAGCTCGCCGTCGCGCAGCAGGTACGCGCGCGAGTCGCCGAGGTGCGCCATCGCGAGCTTGTTGCCCGCGCGCAGGATCGCGGTGACGGTCGTGCCCATGCCGACCAGCTCGGGGTCGGTCACGCTGCGGTCCACGAGGTCCTGGCGCGCGTGGTCGATCGAGCGCTCGAGCTCGGCGAGCGCGTCGTCCGGGCCGTGCGACTCGCCGTCGAGCGGTGCGAGCGCCGCGATGGCGATCGACGAGGCGACGTCTCCCCCGGCGTGGCCGCCCATGCCGTCGGCGACGACGAGCAGGTGCGGGCCGGCGTAGCCGGAGTCCTGGTTGTTGGAGCGCACGAGCCCGACGTCGGAGCGCGCGGCGTAGCGCAGGGCGATGTTCACTGCGGGCTACCTCTGCAGCTCGACGACGGACTGACCGATCCGCACCCGCGTGCCCGGACCCAGCGGCGTCACCTGGCCGATGCGCTGGTCCTCGACGTAGGTGCCGTTGGTGGAGCCGAGGTCCTCGACGAACCAGGACCCGTGCTGCGGGAAGATGCGCGCGTGGCGCGACGAGGAGTAGTCGTCGTCGAGCACGAGCGTGCAGCTCGGTGCGCGCCCGATGAGGATCGACGACGTCGTGAGGGGGATCGTCGTGCCCGTCAGCGGGCCGGCGGTGACGACGAGCCGCGACGGCCCGGCCGGCGCGGCAGGACGCGCGGGCTCGGGCGCCGCGGCGGGGGTGGGGCCCGACGTCGGGCGCGCGGCCTGCGCGGTGCCCTTGCGGCCCCGGCGCGGCGTGATCTTGGTGCCGTACAGGTCCCGACGCAGCACCCCGATCGCGGAGAGCACGAACACCCAGAGCAGCACCAGGTAGCCCAGCCGCAGCAGGGTGAACGTGAGGTCGGTCATGCGGGCCGGATCACCACTCCTCGTTGTCGGACGCGCCGGTCCAGAACATGATGCGGGTACGGCCGATCGTCAGGGAGTTGCCGTCCAGCAGCGTCGCGGCCGGCACCTGGTGACCCTCGACGAACAGGCCGTTGGTCGAGCCGAGGTCCGTCGCGATGACCCCCTCCGGCGTCACGCGGATCTCCAGGTGGCGGCGCGAGACCCCCGGGTCGTCGACGACGATGTCGGCTTCCGAGCCGCGGCCGATGACCGTGACCGGGCCGGTGAGCAGGTAGCGCTGCCCGTCGATGTCGACGAGCGGGTGCCGCGTGCTCGGGGACGCGGACGTCGCGGGCGCCACGTTGCCCCGCACGCTCGCCGAGCGGAGCTGGAAGCGGCCGACGTCGAGCGCGTCGTTCTGCTCGAAGCTCACGCTCACCGGGCCGACGAACGCGTAGTGCTGCGACGCCGCGTACTGCGTGACGTTCGACGCCAGCTCGTCGGCGAGCGTCTCCGCGCCCCACCCCTCGACCTGGCCGAAGTCGTCCACCGACAGCTCGATGGTGAACTCGTTGGGCACGACCGTGCGCTCGCGGTCCACGACGGCGGCGCGGTCGTCGACCTCGCGCCGCAGCGCGCTCGCGAGCTCGACGGGCTTGACCTCGCTGCGCCCGACCTTGGCGAACGCGTTGTTCACCACGCGCTCCACGCCCTTCTCGAAGCGGTCCAGGACTCCCATGCCACCTCCTCCCTCGTGCTCGCTCGTGCCGCGGCTCGCGCCGCGCGGTCGTCGTCTGCTCCTCCGGACGTGCTCCTGGTGGCCCCCTCGTGCATACCCGCGTCCCGGGCAGACTACCTAGATCGTATCGATCACGTCTGCGCCGGAGGCCCGATTCGTCGCACGATCTCCGGACGGATGTGGCGCGTTCGGGGCGGAGCGTGTGAACGTCGGGCGCCCGGCCGTCGGGGCTCCTCGTCGTCCGTGACGACCGGCACGTGGCGGCCGTCACGTCGGGCCGAGCGGTTCCAGGCGCCGTCGTGCGTCGTGCTAGTCTTCTGCGGCACGCGCGAGTGGCGGAATGGCAGACGCGCTGGCTTCAGGTGCCAGTGTCCGAAAGGGCGTGGGGGTTCAAGTCCCCCCTCGCGCACGTGACGAGGTTCCGACTGGTGCAGTCGGAAGACCCTCGAGAAGTCCCGGTCAGGTTCTCCTGGCCGGGACTTCGTGCATCCCCGGGACGGTGCGGTCCGGGCGTGGCCGGGGACGAGGGGTGCGTCCTCGCGCCGCGGCGTCCGTCGGGTCAGCGTGACGGTCGTGGGTCGCCCTCGGGCCAGAGGTCCTCGAGCTCGGCGACGAGCGTGCTGTGCTCGGCGTCGCGCCGGACGGCGGCGCCGAGCGCTGCGGCCCGGCGCCGGTACGCGGGGTCGCCGAGCACCTGCCCGACAGCCCGCGCGACCCGTTCCGCGGAGGCCTTCCGCGACAGCGTGACGCCCGCGCCCCGCAGCGTGACGCGCACGGCGTTGTCGCCCTGGTCGCGCCCGTGCGGCAGGACGACGACGGGGCAGCCCGCCGCGAACGCCTTGAGGAGCGTGCCGTGCCCGCCGTGCGTGACGACGAGCGCGGCGTCGCGCAGCACCTCGTGGTGGGGAGCGGCGGAGACCACGGAGACGTTCGCCGCGCCCGGCACCGCGTCGGGCGCGAGCCCCTGCCCGGTCGTGACGACGCCGCGCACGGGCAGCGTCGCGAGCGCGGCGACGATGCGCCGCAGGAGCGCGGCCTGGTCCTGGAACGTCGACGACAGCGCGACGAGGACGAGCGGGGCGTCGCCCGGCGGTGCGGCCCACGGGACGTCGTCGGCCCACGCCGGGTCGTCGAGCACGGGCCCCACGTACCGGGCGTTCGCCGGGAGCGGGCCGGGGAGCTCGAACGCCGGGCTCGTCATGACGAGCTGGCGGCGCGCGGCGCTCATCTGCTCCCACGAGCGCCCGAGCGGGTCAAGGCCCAGGTCGGCGCGCAGGGCGTTGAGCCGGTCGCGCGTGTACCGGTCGAACACGCGCGTCGAGAGACCGGTGATCGCGCGGTCGCGCAGCCGGCCGAGCGGCCCGCGCGCGGGCGTGAGCCCCGCACCGAACGGCGTGCGGCCGGGCGTGGGCAGGGCGTAGACGTTGGGGATCAGGACGTCGAACGGGATCCCGCGCGACTGCGCCGCGATCATCGCGCCGAACGCGAAGACGGACGTCACGACGAGGTCGGGACGCTCGTCG
Source organism: Cellulosimicrobium sp. CpK407 (assembly GCF_051844275.1). Classification (NCBI taxonomy): domain Bacteria; kingdom Bacillati; phylum Actinomycetota; class Actinomycetes; order Micrococcales; family Promicromonosporaceae; genus Cellulosimicrobium; species Cellulosimicrobium sp. CpK407. The sequence goes on along the minus strand of NZ_JBGNYC010000011.1, from coordinate 66,410 downwards.
TCGACGGCCGTGAGCACGTCGCGCGTGTAGTCCGGCGCGGGCCCCGCGATGAGCTGGTCGCCCATGTCGCGCGCCTGCGCGAGCAGGCTGGGCGCCGCCCAGTCCTGGAGAGGGTCGTGCGCCGGGTCGCGGTCGGGGCGGTTCGGCGCGGTGCGCCACGGGACGAGCGTCGCACGCGTCGCGCGGACCTCGGGAGCCATCGAGTCCTCGGCGAGCACGCGCACGCGGTGCCCGCGTTCCACGAGCCGCCGCACGGCCCCCACCTCCGGCGGGACCGTCCCGCCGCCGTCGGTCAGGGCGAAGAGGTACGTGCGAGGCATGGCCCACCCCCCCGGTCGCGGCCGGCGAGGGGCGTCCCGCTCGCGACGTGACGACCGCGTCGCAGGACCACGCTAGCCCCCAGGGCCGCTCCGCCAACCCTAGATCTGCTAGGGTCTGTATCCCTAGAAGAACTAGGCATAGGAGTGCCATGCGTATCGACAAGGACCTCGTGGCCGCGTCGGCCACCCCGCTCGTGCTCGGGATCCTCGCGGACGGCGAGTCGTACGGGTACGCGATCCTCAAGCGCGTCGACGAGCTCTCGGGCGGGCGCATGCAGTGGACCGACGGCATGCTCTACCCGCTCCTGCACCGGCTGGAGCGGCTCGGTCTCGTCGAGGCGTCGTGGGGCACGTCCGACGTCGGGCGGCGCCGCAAGCACTACGCGATCACCGCCGCGGGGCGCGAGGCGCTCGTCGAGCGCCAGGCGCAGTGGGACGTCGTCGCGCACGCGCTCCACCAGGTCTGGCGCGCGGCGCAGGACGGGCTGCCGACCCCGCCGCGCGTCGCGGAGGGGTGGGCCTGATGGGCGCCACGACCGCTCCCGCGGGCGGGGCGAGCCCGGTCCCGCACGCCGCGCTCGAGGCCCAGATCGACCAGTGGCGCGGCTACGTCCGCCGCCGCGAGGCCATCTCCGGCGCGGACGTCGACGAGATGGAGGACCACCTGCGCGAGCGGGTCGAGGACCTCCGCGCGACCGGGCTCGACGACGACGAGGCGTTCCTCGTCGCGGTGAAGCGCATGGGCACGCTCGACGACCTCTCGCGCGAGTTCGCGCACGAGCACTCCGAGCGGCTGTGGAAGCAGCTCGTCCTCGTCGGCGAGCAGCCGACCGGCCGCACGCGGTCGTGGCGCGAGCTCGCGGTGGTGCTCGCGCTCGCCGTCGCGGTGGGCGTCACCGTGAAGGTCGCGACCGTGCTCCTCCCGTGGGAGACGGTCGGCCTCAACGTCGGGCTCCTCGTGCTGCCGTTCCTCACGGCCTACCTCGCGTGGAAGCGGCAGGTCACGGCGCGCGTGGTCGGCGCGCTCGTCGTGCCGTTCGTCGCGCTGGGCCTCGTCCTCAACCTGTACCCGTTCCAGCCCACGGACTCGACGTTCGTCCTCGCGGCGCTCGCCGCGCCCGTGACGCTGTGGTCCGTCGTCGGGCTCGCGTACGTCGGCGGGCGGTGGCGCTCGGACGCACGACGCATGGACTTCGTGCGGTTCACGGGCGAGCTCGCCGTGTACTACACGCTCATCGCGCTCGGCGGCGGCGTCCTGCTCGGCCTGACGATCGGGGTCTTCTCGCTCGCCGGCGTCGACCTCGAGCCCTACCTCGACGCCTGGATCCTGACCCTGTGCGTCCCGGCCGCGCTGATCGTGGCCGCGTGGCTCGTCGAGGCCAAGCAGAACGTCGTCGAGAACATCGCGCCCGTGCTCACGCGCGTCTTCACGCCCCTGACGCTCGTCATGCTCCTCGCCGCGTTCGTCGTCCTCGCGACCGCGGGGAACCTCGCCGCCGTCGACCGCGAGCTGCTCATCCTCATGGACGCGATCCTCGTGCTCGTCCTGTGCCTGCTCCTCTACTCGGTCTCGGCACGCGACCCGCTCGCGCCCGGGTCGTTCTTCGACGGCCTCCAGGTCGTCCTCGTCGTCGCGGCGCTCGCGGTCGACGCCGTCGCGCTCACGGCGATGCTCACGCGCATCGCCGAGTTCGGCGTCAGCCCCAACAAGGCCGCCGCGCTCGGGCTCAACCTGCTCCTGCTCGTGCACCTCGTGTGGTCCGCCGTCCTCGCGACGGCGTTCCTGCGCGGGCGGCGCCCGTTCGCCGACCTCGTCGCCTGGCAGACCCGGTTCCTGCCCGTGTACGCGGCGTGGGCCGCGATCGTGGCCGTCGTCTTCCCGCCCGTGTTCGGCTTCGTCTGACGACCCGCCGTGCCGGGCCCGCGGCGGGCCCGGCACGGCAGGGTGCCGGGCGGTCGTTCAGCGGACGGGCTGCGGCGCCGCGTCGGTCGCCGGGAGCGACGGCGCCTCGCCACCCGCCCGGAACATGCGCCGCACCAGCGGGCGCAGCGCGCGCGACCGCATGACGCCGGTGGTCGCGCGCAGCACCGCCGCCTCCAGCCGGCTCCCCGGCACCATGCGGGCGATGCCCCCGCCGGGGATCTTCTTCCCCGCCTCGACGAACGGGGCGACGTCGGCCGCGTAGCGCCGCGCCGCGCCGGCGGGGTCGTCCGGGGGTCGCCCCCAGCCGCGTGGCGAGGAGGTAGGCGCCGACCAGGGCGGTCGCGGTGCCCTGGCCCGTCATGGGCGAGCCGCACGACGCCGCGTCCCCCAGGAGCACCACCCGGCCGGCGACCGGGTCGGGGACGTCGAGAACGCCGCGTAGCCGCCGAGGGAGGTCACGAACTGCTCCTCCGGCCCGAACGCGAGCCGACGCGTCGCGGAGTGGACGCCGTCGGCCCCGACGACAAGGTGGAAGCGTGCGGCGTCGGGCGGGCGGCCCGGCCCGAGCTGAGCGAGGCCGACCTCGCGGCTGTCGCCCGGCTCGACTTCGTGCTCGTGCAGAGCCTCGGCATCCTCTGGCTCCTCGACCCGGACGCCGTCCCGAGCGGGGACGAGCTCGCGCGCGCCGTCGCCGTCGTCGCCGGACGGGCGGACGACGAGGGCTGACGGCGCGTGCGCCCGGGCGTAGCGTGGCGGGATGGCCGCCGCCACTCCCGGAGTGCCGCCCGAGGACGGGCTGGTCGACTGGTTGCTCGACGCCGACCCGGCGCTGCGGTGGCGGGTCGAGCGCGACGTCGTGCACGCGCCTCCCGAGGTCTGGGAGGCGACGCGGGCGCGCGTCGCGACCGAGGGCTTCGGCGCGCGCCTGCTCGCGCTGCAGGACCCCGACGGGCAGTGGGCGGGCGGCGCGTACTTCCCGGCGGACGCGGGAGCGGTGGACGCCGGCGGAGCGCCCGAGGAGGGCCAGCCCTGGACGGCGACGACGTGGTCGCTCGTCGCGCTCCGTGAGTGGGGGCTCGACCCTGGCGTGCTGCGCGCGCGCCGCACGCCCGAGCTGCTCGCGGCGCACAGCCGCTGGGAGTACGACGACCTGCCCTACTGGGGCGGCGAGGTCGACTGGTGCATCAACGGGTACACGCTCGCCGCGGGTGCGTGGCTCGGGGCCGACGTCTCGGAGCTGCTCGCCGCCGTCGTGGCGGGCCGGCTGCCCGACGGCGGGTGGAACTGCGACTGGGTCGAGGGCGCCACCGTCTCCTCGTTCCACTCGACCCTCAACGCGCTCAAGGGCCTGCTCGCGTACCAGGAGCTCGCGGGCGGCAGCGACGAGCTGCGGGCGGCGCGTCGCTCCGGCGAGGAGTACCTGCTGCGCCGCGGCCTGTTCCGCCGCCTGAGCACCGGCGAGCCCGTCGGGGACTGGGTGTTCCGCCTCGCGTACCCGTTCCGTTGGTACTACAGCGTGCTCAACGCGCTGGTCTACCTGCGCGAGGCGTCGCTGCTCGACGGGACGCCCCCCGACCCGCGCGCGGCGGACGCCGTCGAGCACGTCCGCCGCGCCCGGCGCCCGGACGGCACCTGGCTCCAGGGCCGGCGCCACCCGGGCCGGGTGTGGTTCGAGGTCGACGCCCCCGCGGGCGAGCCGTCGCGCTGGCTCACCTACCACGCGACCGTCGTCCTCGACTGGTGGGACGGCGCGGGCGTCAGGACGTCGGCGCGCCCGACACGACCTCGGCGCCGTCGAGCACCGTGATGAGCTCGTCGAACCACTCGACGTAGCTCGCGTAGGTGAACGGCCGCTTGTCGTCCCACCCGACGACCTGGCGCGCCTGCACCGCGGGCAGCCCCGCGTAGACGGGGTTGGCGGCCATCGCCTCGTCGGAGCCCGTGTAGCTCAGCACGACGTCGGCCGGGTGGTCCGGCACGCGCTCCCAGCTCAGCTCGGCCCAGCCCTCCTGGTCCTGCGGCCCGCCGATCGTGAAGCCCAGCTCCTCGAGCAGCGCGAGCTGGCCGAGGTTCTTCTGGCCCACCCACAGCTGCTCCGCGCCGTTGAGCGGCAGGATCGTCAGCGGCTTCTCCGCCGCGATGCCGCGCAGCGTGTCGAGCCGCTCGTCGAACGCGGCCTTCGCCTCCGCGACCTCCGGCGAGTCGACGTCGCCGCCGAGCGCCTCCGCGAGCGACGCGTAGTCCTCGATCACCTCGACGACCGGCCGGCCCGAGAACCTCATGCCGACGAACGGAGCGACCGCCGTCGCCTCCTCGGTGACCGTGTCGTCCCACCAGGTCCAGGCCGTGCCGTCCTCGTTGCCGAACCCGATCACGAGGTCGGGCTCGAGCGCGAGCAGCTTCTCCAGGTTGAGCTCGGCGTCGGCCCCGACGACCTCCATCTCGTCGACCCGGGCGTTGCCGATCGACAGCGCGCCGGCGTCGGAGAAGCCGTAGCCGAACACTCCGGAGGGCCGCACGCCGTAGTCCCACAGCGCCGCGGCGGTGTAGCCGTCCACGACGAGGCTGTCCGGCGCCTCGTCGAGCGCGTACGTCGTGCCGTAGCCCGAGGACGTCCAGGACCAGCCGTCCGCGGCCGCGGCCGGGTCCGCGCCGTCGGTCCCGGGTTCGGTGCCGGCCAAGCACGCGGCGAGCGTGGCCGCGAGCCCGACGGCGAGCGCGCCGGCGGCGAGGGAGCGCACCGGGCGCCGGTGCCGGGTCGGGCGGGCTGCCGTGGGCAGGGTGGACGAGGGACGGGTGGTGCGGGTCATGCGTTGCTCCTCCGACGAGGCGGTGCGGGCGAGCGCAGGACGGTGGGGGGCCGGTCGGGCGGGTGGGTCGACCGGCGGGGAACGGGGGCCGCGCGGTCAGGCGCGGCGAGGACGACCCTCGGGCACGACGAGCGGGGTGCCCGTCACGGGGTCGGCGATGATGCGGCACGGCAGGCCGAACACGTCCTCGACCAGGTCGGCCGTCACGACGTCGGCCGGCGCGCCCTCGGCGACGACCGCGCCGTCCTTCATGGCGATGAGGTGCGTCGCGTAGCGGCACGCGTGGTTGAGGTCGTGCAGCACCGCGACGAGCGTGTGCCCGCGGTCGCGGTTGAGGTCGGCGCACAGCTCCAGCAGCTCGATCTGGTGCGCGATGTCGAGGAACGTCGTCGGCTCGTCGAGCAGGAGGAGGGGCGTCTCCTGCGCGAGGACCATGGCGACCCACACGCGCTGGCGCTGCCCGCCGGAGAGCTCGTCGACGAGACGGCCCGAGAGCTCGGTCGTCCCGGTCGCGGCGAGCGCGCCGACCACCGCGGCCTCGTCCTCGCGCGACCACTGGCGCAGGAGCTTCTGGTGCGGGTAGCGCCCGCGGGCGACGAGGTCGGCGACGGTGATGCCCTCGGGCGCGATCGACGTCTGCGGCAGGAGGCCGAGGCGGCGCGCGACCTCCTTCGCGGGGATGGAGGAGATCGAGCGGCCGTCGAGCACGACCTGCCCCCGCGACGGCTTGAGCAGGCGCGACAGCGCGCGCAGCAGCGTCGACTTGCCGCACGCGTTCGGCCCGACGATCACCGTGAACGACCCGTCGGGGATGCTCACGTCGAGGTCGGAGGAGATGACGCGGTCGTCGTAGCCGACCGTGATCCCGTCGGCGTGCAGGCGGTCAGCGGACGGGACGCGGTCGGCGCGCGCGTCGGTCGGCGCGTCGGCGACGGCGCCGCTCGGGGCGGCCGCGAGGTTCGTGAGAGCCACCGGGGTCCTTCCGGTCTGCGGGTTCGTGGTCACTTGCGGGCCTCGCGGACGAGGAGCCAGACGAGGTAGGCGCCGCCGACGCTCACGGTGACGACGCCGACGGGGAGCTGGGTGGGCGCGAACGCGCGCTGGGCGACAAGGTCGCTCGCTGCGAGCAGCACGGCGCCCATGACGGCGGCGGGGAGGATCCGCACGCCCGCGGCGCCCGTGAGGCGGCGCGCGAGCTGTGGGGCGGCGAGGGCGACGAACGCGATGGGCCCGGCCGCCGCGGTCACGAGGGCCGTGAGCGCGACGCCGACGATCACGAGGGCGAGGCGCACCCGCTCGCTGCGCAGGCCGAGGGCCGCCGCGGCGTCGTCCCCGAGCTCGAGCAGCCCCATGCGCGGCGCGAGCCACAGGAGCGGGAGCGCGAGGAGCGCCGCGAGCACGCACGCGGGGACCGCCTGCGCCCAGGTCATGCCGTTGAGCGACCCGGCGCCCCACACGGCGGCCGCCATCGCGGTCTCGAGATCCGCCTTGACGATGAGCCACTGGTTGACGGACGCGAGCATCGCGGACACGGCGATGCCGACGATGATGAGCCGGAACCCCTGGACCCCGCGCCGGTAGGCCAGGAGGTACACGACGCCCGCGGTGACGACGCCGCCGACGAGCGCGCCCGCCGCGACGCCGACGTACCCGCCGCCGAGCAGCATGATGACGACGAGCGCGCCCGTGTACGCGCCGGTGTTGAACCCGATGACGTCGGGGCTGCCCAGCGGGTTGCGCGTGAGCGACTGGAAGATCGCGCCGCTCGCGCCGAGCGCCGCGCCGAGCACGAGCGCCATGAGCGCGCGCGGCAGGCGCCACTCCACGACGACCATGTGCACCGGGCCGTCGGCGGCGCCCACGAGCGCCTGGAGCACCTGAGGCACGGTGAGCGGGTAGTCGCCGGTGGTCAGCGCGACGACGCCGATCGCGAGCGCGACGAGCAGCAGCACCCCGCACACGGCGAGCGTGCGCAGGTCGAGCCGCAGGCTCGCGCGGCCGCCGAGCCCCCGCACGACGCGCGTGGGGCGGCCGAAGTCGACGCGGTGCGCGCGGTCGGACGAGGGCCCGCCCACGCGCGGTCCCACGGGCGCGTCGTCCCGGACCGGGGCGCTCACAGCCCGCTCGCCTTCGAGCGGCGCACGAGCGCGATGAGGACCGGCGCACCGACGAACGCCGTGACGATCCCGACCTGCAGCTCGCCGGGCATGACGACGACCCGGCCGACGACGTCGGACACGAGCAGCAGGACGGGCGCGAGCACGGCCGAGTACGGCAGGATCCAGCGCTGGTCGGGGCCGACCGTCCAGCGCGCGACGTGCGGCACCATGAGCCCGACGAACGCGATCGGCCCGGCCGCCGCCGTCGCGGCGCCGCACAGCAGCATCACCGCGACGCCGACGAGGACGCGCGTGCGCCCCACGTGCGCGCCGAGCGAGCTCGCGAGGTCGTCGCCGAGCGCGATCGTGTTGAGCGGGCGCGCGACGACGAGCGCGATGACGAGCCCGACCACGACGAACGGCGCGATCGTGCCGGCCATCTCCATCGTGCGGCCGGCCAGCGAGCCGGCGCCCCAGAAGCGCATGCGGTCGAACGCCGCGGGGTCGAGCAGCGTGATGCCCTGCGAGATGCCGCCCAGCACGGCCCCGAGCGCGACGCCCGCGAGGGTGAGGCGCACGGGCGTCGCTCCCCCGCGCCCCTGGGAGCCGATCGCGTAGACCGCCACCGTCGCGACGACCGCCCCGGCGAACGCGAACCAGATGAAGGACTGGATGTCCGTGAACCCGAGGAACGCGACCGCGAGCACGACGGCGAACGCCGCCCCGGCGTTGACGCCGAGGATGCCCGGGTCGGCGAGCGGGTTGCGCGTCATGGCCTGGATGAGCCCGCCCGCGACCCCGAGCGCGGTGCCGACCAGCAGGCCGACGATCGTGCGGGGCAGCCGCAGGTCGCGGATGATCACGTGGTCGCCCGAGCCGTCGTACCCGGTGAGCGCGTCCCAGACGGTGCCGAGCGGGACCGGCTTGGAGCCGACGACGAGGCTGAGCACGATCGCGACCGCGAGGACCACGACGGCGACGAGGAACCCGAGGCTGCGGCCCGCGTTGGTGCGGGCGACCCCGGCCGGGCGGTCGTCACGGCCCGTCGCGGGCCGGACGGGCCCGTCGGGGACGCCGGCTGGCGCGTCGGCGGTCGCGGGCGAGGTCATGGTGCTCGGATCTGCTCGGGGGCGCGTGCCCGGTCGGTGGTGGCCTAGTGAGGTTACCCTCACCTTAATTCACGCCAGGGTGGGCCCGGCAAGACGGTGGGGCGCGACGTCGGGGTGACTCCCCTCACGGCCGAGCCTCGCCCGCCGTCCTCCCCGGGGCCTCGCCGCGGGGTCCTGCAGACTCCTGACAGCGTTTCCCCGTGCAGGTCCGGCGTGTGCGAGAGTGGCCGCATGACCTCGCACGTCCCCGTCGCCGCCGACCACGTCGTCACCGTCGACGACCAGGGTCGCCGGACCGGCACCTTCGAGCGCGCCGCGGTCCACACGACCGAGACGCCCCTCCACCTCGCCTTCTCCTGCTACGTGCTCGACGACGCGGGCCGCCTCCTGCTCACGCGGCGCGCGCTCGGGAAGCGCACGTGGCCGGGCGTGTGGACCAACTCCTTCTGCGGGCACCCGCGCTGGACCGAGACCACCGAGGAGTCGATCGTCCGCCACGGGCGGCACGAGCTCGGGCTGGAGATCGCGGGACTCGAGGTCGCGGTGCCGGGCTTCCGCTACCGCGCCGTCGACGCGTCCGGCGTCGTGGAGAACGAGATCTGCCCGGTCTACGCGGCGCGCGCGGCGGGCACGGTCGAGCCGAACCCCGACGAGGTCATGGAGACCGCCTGGGCGGACCCGCGCGACGTCGCGCGCGCGGTCGCCGCGACCCCGTGGGCCTTCAGCCCGTGGATGGTGCTCCAGGTCGCCGCTCTCGGCGCCGCGAGCACCGAGGGCGACGGCCCGACGGCGCTCCTCGCCGCGGCGTTCGGGCCTTCCTCGGCCTGACGCCCGGTCGACCGTCCGCGAGACGCTCAGCGCGTCGTCTGCGGGTGTCGCGCCCGGGCGCTGCGCAGCCGCTCCGGGACCGCGAGCCGGTCCGCTCCCTGGGGCGAGACCTGTACCGGCTGCGCGGGCAGCGCGAGCGCCTCGACCTGCTCGGCGCCCGGGACCCCGGCCGCGCGCGCGGCGTCGCCCAGCGCGCGGACGACCTGCTCCTGGCGACGCGGGTCGCGGGCCGAGAAGACCCAGAGGTCGACGGCGGTCGCGGTCGCGAGGTCGACGTGCAGCCCCCGCGCGCGCGCCTGCCGGAGCTGGCTCGGCGCGACCCCCACGAAGGTCACGGCGCGGCGCGACCAGAGCACGGTGCGCGACGCCGTCGACACGCCGCGGTCGGTGAGCAGCAGGCCGAGGGTGCGCGGGCTCGCGACGGCGGCGCGCACGGTCCGGACGTCGAGGGCCGCGAAGGGCACCGCGACCGGGCGCAGGAACGGGGCGAACGAGCCGACGAGGATCCCGTGGTCGAGCACAACCAGCTTCTCGGACCCGAGGAACCAGAGGATCACGGCGGCGATCGCCGCGAACGACGGCAGGAGGTAGCCGATCGCGGCGGGCCCGGCGTTCCCCACGAGCGCCGGCCCGACGGAGAACACGAGCACCACGACCACCGTCACCGCCCACGCCGGGGCGTTCGGCGTCGCCGCCGACACGTGCCGGACCGTGCCGAGGCCCGACCGCGCCGCGTGGTGCCTGACCTTGCGCGTCGCGCGCGCGCCGGTCGCGGGCGCCGCCGTCGGCCCGCTCATCGACCGAGCAGCTCGAGCGGGAGCCGGCGGACCGTGGCCGCCCCGACCTCGGAGAGGGTGAGCGAGGTCGGCGCGCCGTCGGCCCCGTGCTCGCCGCCCCGGACCGTGTACACGCCGTCGGGCGTCGCGTAGACGCTCACCTGCTCCAGGACGTCGGAACCCGCGCGCACGGCGCCGAGCGTCGTCACGGCCAGCGCGTCCGCGAGCTCCGGCAGGCTCGGCGCCCGGGCGGCGAGCTCGTCGGGCGTGAACGTCTGGGAGCGCCCGTCGAGCAGGGCCTTCGAGCCCGGGTCGACGAAGACCGCGAGCCGGCCCGCGAGCTCGGACAGCGGGTAGACGCTGAACGCGTGGTGGCCGCTCCAGGCGACCTCCTCCTCCAGCACGCGGTCGTCCTCGTGGAGGTAGACGTACACCCAGTGCCGGCCGATCGACGTCGTGCGCTCGACGGACAGGATCGCGTGCGCCGTGCGGCGCAGGACGAGCGGACCCGTGATCTCCGGGACGGCCTCGATGCCGACGGCCGGACGGCCGTCCACGGGCTCGGCCGCGGCCGCGTCCTCGCTCGGCACGACCATGCCGCGCGCGAGGAGCGAGCGGAGCGCGACGCGGCCCACGAGCGTGCGGTCCGCGCCCTCCTGCGCGTCGAGCCACGGGACCGCCACGAGCTGGGGGTTCTGGAGGCCGTCGAGGATGACGATCTCCTCGTCCGTGAGCGTCACGACGTGCGTGACCTCGCCCGGGGTCGCTCGCTCCAGCGCGCGCTCGGCCGCGGCGACGTCCGACGCGGACCACCGCATGGTCTGCTGGGTCACGAGAAGAGCCCTCCGACGAAGTCACCGGCGGCGGAGAGACCGTCGCCGATCGCGTCCCCGACGTCGGACGCGACGTCCCCGATCGTATCGACCGCGTCGCCCGCGAAGTCGGTCACGGTGTTCCACCCGTCCGCGAGGTACGGGCCGGGGTTGGTCGCGAACCCGGAGATCGCGTCCCAGTTGTCGACGACCAGGTTCCCCAGCGCCCAGGCGCCCGCGACGACGCCCGCGCCCACCACGATCCCGATGCCCACCGGGTTGGTGAGCATGCCCGCCATCATGAGCATCGTCCCCGCGCCGCCCACGACCGACAGGCCGCCCATGACGCGGTCGACGCCGCCCCGGACGCCGTCGTACTCGGTGTTGAACATCTGGTTGAAGCCGCCGATGACGCCGAACAGGCCGCCGACGCCGCCCGCGAGCCGGCCTGCGGTCCCGAGGCCGCCGAGGAGCCCCATCGCGTCGTCGAGGACCATGCCGCGCGCGAACACCGACGCGCTCGCGGCGGCGTCGGACAGGTCGGCGAGCCGGCTGGCCTGCAGGAACGCGGTGAGGGACTGGCCGACCTTCCAGGCCTTCAGCCCGTCGAGGACGAACATCGTCGACTCCCCGAGGGTCTCCCCGACGTCCCAGATCGACCCGGCGAGCGTGGTCCCGCCACCGAGCGGCCCGCCGCCGGGGCCCGTGGGCACGCCCGGACCGGGCACGCCGGGGGACGGGATGGCGCCGCCCTCGGTGCTCGTCAGGTACTGCTCGTCGGCGTTGCGCAGCACCGCCTGCGACGCCTCGGCGAGCGTCTGGCTCACCCCGCGCAGGAGCGCCACCGAGGACCCGGTCCACTCGCCCCGGAACTGGTCGGCGTCGCCGCCCTGCCACCGGCCGGCGGCCTCCACGAGTCCGCTGACCTCGGACGTCGTGCTCACGAGCTGGTCGGAGGCGGAGCGCAGCGACTGCGCGAGCCTCCTCAGCTCGGTGACGTCGGCGCCCCACATCCCGCTCACGTCGTCTGGTCCCCTCGGTGGTCGATCGGTGTCCTCGCCGCGCACCGCCTGTCACGGAACGCGCGAAACGGGCATCGGGGAGGTTACCGCGCGCACCTGCCCGGCGGCGACGGGGAGAGCTCCCCGTCGGCGCGCGACGGTCCCGGCGCGCATGTTCGGCGACGGCACCCGCACGGGTGACAATCGACGCATGCCTGCCGCGGTCCCCGACACCCCCGCCACCTCCGACCGGGCGGCCGACGTGCCCGTCCCCGCCCGGGACGCCTCGTTCGAGGAGCACGTGGCGTGGGCCCGCGCCGTGCCGGTGGTCGGGTTCGACCTCTCGCCCGTGGCGGACCGCGTCGTCGAGGACGCGCTGCCGTGGGACTACGCCGCGCTCGCGCGCGAGCTGGTCGGCAGCGGGCGCGGCCCGGTGCTCGACCTCGGGACCGGCGGCGGCGAGCTGCTGTCCACGCTGGGCCCGCTGCCCGCCGGGTCGTCGGCGACCGAGGGCTGGGCGCCCAACCTGCCGGTGGCCCGACGTCGGCTGGAGCCCCTGGGCGTCGACGTCCGGGCGGTCGAGGGCGACGAGGAGCAGCTCCTGCCCTTCTTCGACGGCCAGTTCGCGGTCGTGCTGGACCGGCACGAGGAGTTCGACCCCGACGAGGTGCTGCGCGTGCTGGAGCCCGGCGGCGTGTTCCTCACCCAGCAGGTCGACTCGCGCGACGGCCTGCGCCTCAACACCGCGCTCGGCACCGAGCTCCCGTGGGACCCGGACTCCGTGACGCTCGCCGCGGCGGTGGAGGTGCTGCGGGACGCGGGGTTCGTCGTCGACGTCGCGCGCGAGCACGAGGGCCTGCGCCGGTTCCGCGACCTGTCCTCGCTGCTCTGGTACCTCAAGCTCATGGCGTGGCAGGTGCCGGACCTGGCGTCGCTCGCGCCCGAGGCGGTCGCCCGGTACGAGGCGCCGCTGCGCGCCCTGCACCTGCACCTCGCCGCGGGCCACGAGTTCGTCGACGAGGCCCCGCGATTCCTCGTCGTGGCGCGCAAGCCCTTCTGACGCCCCCGCCCCGTCTCATGCCCACAGCGGGCCGGGCCGGGGTGGGGCCGTCGAGTCGCGGACCACGAGCTCGTGGTCGGTGCGCTTGCGGCGCGGGCGGCCCGACGGCGGCCGGAGCGCGAGCTCGAACGCCGTCGCCCCCATCTCGCTCATCGGGAGGCGCACCGTGGTCAGCGCGGGCGCGAGGTCCTGGGCGACCTGGATGTCGTCGAACCCGGTGACGGACATGTCGCGCGGCACGACGACGCCGCGCTCGCGCAGCAGGGACAGCACGCCCGTGGCCATGGCGTCGTTGAGCGCGAGGATCGCGGTGGTGTCGGGACGCTGGGCGAGGATGCGCTGCGTGGCGTCCCGCCCGCCCTCGCGCGTGAACGGCGCGTGCACGACGAACAGGTCGTCGGGGTCGAGGCCCTGGGCCGCGACCGCGCTCCGGATGCCGGCCATGCGGTCCGCGACGGTCGTGAGCCGCTCGGGCCCGGCCGCGACGGCGAGGCGCCGGTGGCCCAGACCGAGGACGTGGTCGGTGAGGCTCGCGGCCGCCGCCTCGCTGTCGGGGAGCACGGCGTCGCTGTGCAGGTGGTGCCGCCCGATGACGACGACGCGCCCCCCGGACTCCTGGAACGCCTCGAGCTCGCGCGCGGCGTCGGCCTCCATCGCGGGCTCGACGTACCCGGACCCGGCGACGAGGATCGCGCCCACGCGGTGCGCGCGCATGAGGCGGATCTGCGTGACCTCGGCGCTGGGCTCGCGCTCGGTGTGGCTGATCTGCACGCTCCAGCCGTGCTCGGTCGCGACGCGCACGACGCCGCTCGCGATCTCGGAGAAGTACGGGTCGCCGATCTCGTAGACGAGCAGGCCGGCGACCGACGTGGTGCCCCCGGCGAGCGTGCGCGCGTGCGGGTTGGCGATGTAGCCCATCTCCGTGGCGACCTCGCGGACGTGCTCCGCGAGCACCTCCGAGACGCCGTCGCTGCCCGACAGCGCGCGCGACGCGGTCGCGAGGGACACGCCCGCGCGCTCGGCGACGTCGACCAGCCGCAGCGCGCTGCGACCCTTCGTGGTCCGACTCTCTCGACGCACCCCTGCTCCGCTCGTCCGTGCGTCGCCCGGTCGGTGGCCCGAAGGCCCTCCCCGACGTGACGCTTGCCACATCCGCTGTCCGCACCGTACTCTAGCGGAAGCGCTTACGAAAGCGCTTTCGCACACACGCAGTCTCGTACGGAGCAGTACGGCCTCAGGTCTTCACTACGACGAAGTAGGGAGAGTCACGTCCATGCATTCTCGGTCGACTCCACGGATGTCCACCCGCCCCCGCTCACGCCGCGCGCTCGCCCTCGCGGCCGGCGTGTCCGCGACGGCGCTCGTCCTCACGGCGTGCTCCGGCGGGTCCGACGGCGAGGGCGGAGGCGGCGGGTCCGACGACCCGATCGTCATCGGTATCTCCCTCCCGCTCACCGGCGACTTCTCCGAGCCCGGCAAGGGCGTCCAGCGCGGCTACGAGGCCTGGGCGCAGTTCGTCAACGAGGACGGGGGCCTCCTCGGGCGGCAGGTCGAGCTCAAGATCCTCGACGACCAGTCCAACGCGGACCGCGTCGTGCAGGACTACGAGGCGCTCATCGCCCAGGACGAGGTCGACCTGGTGTTCGGGCCGTTCTCCACGCGCCTCGTCGTGCCGAGCGCCCGCGTCGCCGAGGAGTACGGGATGCTCTTCGTCGAGCCCGCCGGCGCCGCGAACGAGGTCTTCGAGCAGGGCTTCGAGAACCTCTTCTACGCCGCCCCCGCCGTCGCCGACGACCACTACAACTACCTCGCGGACCACATCCTCGACATGCCCGAGGGCGAGCGCCCGCAGACCGTCGCCGTCGCGGCCATGGACGACCCCTTCGCCCAGGGCACGGCCTACGGCCTGCGCGACAAGCTCGCGGACGCCGGGCTCGAGATCGTCGTCGACGAGGTCTACCCGCCCAACACCACCGACTTCTCCTCGATCGCCGCGAAGATCAACGACTCGGGTGCGGACATGGTCATCGGCGGCACGCAGTACCAGGACGCGGTGAACCTCATCGTGGCGCTGCAGCAGCTCAACTACCAGCCCACGCTCGCGGCGTTCTCCACCGCGCCGACCAACCCCGAGTTCTCGGCGGCGATCGGCGCCAAGACCGAGGGCATCCTCTCGCCCACCGGCTACACCGAGACCGCGAGCTGGCCGTCCAACGTCGACTTCGTCGAGCGGTACACGGAGCTGCACGGCAACCCGCCCGGCGAGGACGAGGCCAACGCGTACACGACCGGCCAGGTCGTCGCCGCCGCGGTCGAGGCCGTCGGGTGCGCCGAGCAGGGCGAGTGCCAGCAGGAGCTCATCTCGTGGCTGCGCAGCAACGAGGTCGAGACCGTCGTCGGGCCGCTGACCTGGGACGAGACGGGCAAGCCGCAGGGCGCCCACCTCATCCAGCAGTACGTGGACGGCGAGATCCAGATCGTCCTGCCGCAGGACGCCAAGGAAGCCGACTTCGTCTTCCCCAAGCCGGCCTGGTGATCACCTCGTGACAGGAACGCTCCTCTTCCAGAGCCTCGTGCTCGGCGTGCTGCTGGGAGGGCTCTACGCCCTCCTGGCAGCGGGCCTCACCCTGTACTTCGGCGTGATGCGCGTCGTGATGATCGCCCACTCGGCGTTCCTCATCCTCGCCGCGTACCTCGCCTGGTTCTTCAACCAGCAGACCGGCATGGACCCGCTGCTGTCGCTCGTCGTCACGGTGCCGCTGTTCTTCCTCGTCGGCGTGGGCATGCAGCGCCTGCTCATCACGCGCCTGCGGCCCGCGACGCTCACGATGATGTCCGTCCTCCTCACGTTCGCCGTCGCGCTCTTCATCGAGGGCATGATCGGCTTCGTCTGGAGCGGCACGCAGCGGCGCATCCAGCTCCCGTACTCGGGCGCGAGCATCGAGTTCTTCGGGGCGCGGATCGCCGTCGTGAAGCTCGTGGCCTTCGGGCTCGCGGCGCTGTCCCTCGCGCTGCTGTACCTGCTCATGAAGCACAGCCGGTTCGGCCAGGCCCTGCGCGCGACGATCCAGCACCGCGAGGCCGCGCAGCTCGTCGGCATCAAGACCGACCGCGTCGCGGGCTACGGCTTCGGCCTCGGCCTCGCGACCGCAGCCATCGGCGGGACCGCGCTGTCGCTCGACGCGACGATCTACCCGTCGCTGCACTGGCACTGGATCGGCCCGCTCATGGCGATCATCGTCGTCGGCGGCCTGGGGTCCATCCCGGGCGCCGCGATCGCCGCCATGGTGCTCGGCATCGGCCAGAGCCTGCTCCAGGTGCCGCTCGGCACCACGTGGGCGCAGACCATCTTCTACGTCGCGCTGTTCGCGACGCTGATGCTGCGGCCCCAGGGATTCTTCGGAGGTCGCCTTGCCCAACGCTTCTGACACCCGACCCGCGAGCCGCCGCGCGGCCGCCAGCCCGGTGCCCGACGGCGCGGGCTCGGCCGCCGCTGCCGCCGCACCTCCCGCACGCCG
Source organism: Cellulosimicrobium sp. CpK407 (assembly GCF_051844275.1). Lineage (NCBI taxonomy): Bacteria > Bacillati > Actinomycetota > Actinomycetes > Micrococcales > Promicromonosporaceae > Cellulosimicrobium > Cellulosimicrobium sp. CpK407. The sequence goes on along the minus strand of NZ_JBGNYC010000011.1, from coordinate 50,153 downwards.
CCCCTGGGGCCGCGTCGTCCGCCTCGCCGTGCTCGTCGTCCTGGCCGTGCTCGTCCTGGCCTTCCCCACGATGGCGCCCAACGCGTACATCCTGTCGGCCGGCATCGTCGTCCTCAGCTACGCGTGCACCGCGACCGCCTGGAACTTCATGGGCGGCTTCACGGGGTACGTCTCGCTCGGGCACGCCGCGTTCTTCGGGCTCGGTGCCTACGGCACGGGCCTGCTGATCCGCGACCTCGGGCTCCCGAGCTTCGCCGCGTGGCTCGTCGCGGGCGCGCTCGTCCTGCTCATCACCATCCCCGTCGGGATCGCGGCGCTGCGCGTGCGCGGCGCGTCGTTCGTCATCGTGTCGATCTCGTTCGTGCTGATCCTGCTGCTCGTCTTCCAGGCGTGGGGGTCCTTCACGGGAGGGTCCGACGGCCTCGTCGTCCCGCGCCCGTTCCCCGACCTGCTGCGGCCCGAGCACCACCGCACGTTCTTCTACCTGTTCGCCGCGCTGCTCGTCGTCATGCTCGTCGCGTGGTGGGCGATCGACCGCTCGCGGTTCGGCACCGGGCTCAAGGCGATCCGTGAGGACGAGGACAAGGCCCAGGCGCTCGGCGTCCCGACGCGCAACTACAAGCTCGTCGCGTACGTCGTCTCGGCGACGTTCACCGGCCTCGCGGGCGGCATGTACGCCCTGTGGTTCGGCGACCTCGACCCGATCTTCCAGTTCTCCATCATGCTCGGCTCGTACATGGTGCTCATGGCGCTGTTCGGCGGCGTCCGGCACCTCTTCGGCCCGCTGCTGGGCGCCGTCGTCGTCGGCACGGGCCTGGAGTACTTCAAGCTCGAGTTCGGCGACACGCAGTTCCACCTCGTCGCCACCGCCCTGCTGCTCGGCGTCGTCGTCCTCTTCATGCCGGACGGGATCATCCCCGCGGCCCAGGCCCTCTTCAAGCGCTTCGGCCCGCAGGACTCCTCGATCCGCGAGATGACCGCGGCCGAGCTCCTCGAGCGCAACCGCGCGGCCGCCGCCCCGGCCGAGGGCGAGCCGACCGCAGGACCCACCACCGCCGTCGTCCCACCGGACGACGACGGCGACGCGGCCCCTCGGACGGGCCCGGAGGAGGACCGATGACGACGACGACCACCGCGCAGACGACCCGCAACCTCGAGACCGTCGGCCTCACCAAGTCGTTCGGCGGCGTCCACGCCGTCCGCGACGCGACGGTCACGTTCCAGCACGGCAAGATCAACGCGCTCATCGGCCCGAACGGCTCGGGCAAGACGACGTTCTTCAACTGCGTGACGGGCATGATCAAGCCGGACTCCGGCACGGTCACGTTCCGCGGCGAGGACATCACGCGGCGCGCGCCGCACAAGATCGCGCGCGCCGGGATCGGGCGCAGCTTCCAGCTCTGCCGCGTGTTCCCGCGCATGACCGTCCTCGAGAACATGCTCGTCGCGGTCCGCCGCACACGGGTGCGCGAGCTGCTCGCCGGGGCGCGCAACCCCGAGGAGATCGACAAGGCGCGCGCGCTGCTCGTGCGCGTCGGCATCGACCACCTGGAGAGCGTCGAGGCGCGCAACCTGTCCTACGGGCAGCAGAAGCTCCTCGAGCTCGCGGGCGTCCTCATGGGCGACCCGGACACGATCATGCTCGACGAGCCGGCGGGCGGCGTGAACCCGGCGCTCATCGGCCGCATCGGGACGCTCGTGCAGGAGCTCAACGCCGAGGGCAAGACGTTCCTCGTCGTCGAGCACAACATGGACATGGTCATGAGCCTGTCCCACCACGTCATCGTGTTCGACCGGGGACGGCCCATCGCCGAGGGGACCCCCGCCGTCGTGCAAGCCGACCCGCGAGTGCTGGAGGCCTACCTTGGTGTCTGACCCGACCCCCGGGACGGGGGCGAAGCAGGAGTACCTCCTCGAGCTGGACGACGTCCAGGCCGGGTACGGGCGCGCCGCGATGGTGCTGCGCGGGCTGACCATCAAGGTCCCCGCGTCGACGGTCGTGTGCCTCGTCGGGCCCAACGGCGCGGGCAAGTCGACGGTGCTCAAGGTCGCGAGCGGGCTGCTCAAGCCGCGCTCGGGCCGCATCCTCGTCGGCGGGCGCGACGTCACCGGCCAGGGGCCGCAGGAGATGCTGCAGTCCGGGCTCGCGCACGTGCTCCAGGGGCACAGCGTGTTCCGCGAGATGACGGTCGCGGAGAACGTGCTGCTCGGCGCGTACACGCTCCGCGACAAGCAGAAGATCGCGGAGCGCGTGGCGTTCGTGCAGAACCTCTTCCCCATCGTGGGCGAGCGGTGGAAGCAGCTCGCCGGCCTGCTGTCCGGCGGGCAGCAGAAGCAGGTCGAGTTCGCGCGCTCGCTCATGGTGAGCCCCGAGGTCGTGCTTCTCGACGAGCCGTCGATGGGCCTCGACCCCAAGACGACGTCGACCGTGTTCGAGCAGGTCGTGCGCATGCGCGACGCCGGCGTCGCGGTGCTGCTCGTCGAGCAGAACGCGCGCCGCGCGCTCGAGACGGCCGACATCGGGTGCGTGCTCGACCTCGGCCGTGTGCACATCACCGGCCCCGCGCCCGAGCTCCTCGCCGACCCCCAGCTCTCCGAGCTCTACCTCGGCGGCCGGCCCGCCGAGCGCTCGCTCTCGCAGAACGGATGACCGCCCGCATGACCAGCCAGACCACGGACGCCGCAGGGGGCGACCGACCGACCACCCGCACCGTGCGCATCGTCATGAACGGCGTGACCGGGCGCATGGGGTACCGCCAGCACCTCGTCCGCTCGATCCTCGCGATCCGGGACGACGGCGGCGTCGAGCTCGACGACGGCACGCGCCTCCAGGTGGAGCCCGTGCTCGTGGGCCGCAACCGCGCCAAGCTCGCCGAGCTCGCCGCGCGCCACGGCGTCGCCGAGTACACGACCGACCTCGACGCGGCGCTCGCGGACGACACGGCCACGATCTACTTCGACGCCCAGGTGACGTCCGAGCGGACGAAGGCGATCCTCAAGGCGATCGCGGCGGGCAAGCACGTGTACACGGAGAAGCCGATCGCGGAGTCGGTCGCGGAGGGCGAGGAGCTCGCGGAGGCGGCGCGCGCGGCCGGGGTGATCCACGGCGTCGTGCACGACAAGCTGTACCTGCCCGGCCTGCTCAAGCTCAAGCGCCTGATCGACGGCGGGTTCTTCGGTCGCATCCTGTCCGTCCGTGGCGAGTTCGGGTACTGGGTGTTCGAGGGTGACTGGCAGCCCGCGCAGCGCCCGAGCTGGAACTACCGCGCCGAGGACGGCGGCGGGATGGTCCTCGACATGTTCTGCCACTGGAACTACGTGCTGGAGAACCTGTTCGGCCCGGTCGAGGCGGTCATGGCGAAGGCCGTGACCCACATCCCCGAGCGCTGGGACGAGCACGGCAAGCCCTACGTCGCGACGGCCGACGACGCGGCGTACGGGATCTTCGAGCTCGCCGGGGCGGACGGACCGATCCTCGCGCAGGTGAACTCGTCGTGGGCGGTGCGCGTGGACCGGGGCGAGCTCGTCGAGTTCCAGGTCGACGGGACGCACGGGTCCGCGGTCGCGGGCCTGTTCGGGTGCCGCATCCAGCCGCGCGCCCGCACGCCGAAGCCGGTGTGGAACCCGGACCTGCCGACCGACCAGGACTTCCGCGCCCAGTGGGAGCAGATCCCGGACAACCAGGAGTTCGTCAACGGGTTCCGCGCGCAGTGGGAGGAGTTCCTGCGCGACGTCCACGCCGGGCGACCGCACCCGTACGACTTCGACGCCGGCGTGCGCGGCCTGCGCCTCGTGGACGCGGGGTACACGTCGTCGCGCGAGGGGCGTCGGGTGGAGCTGGGCGCCGCGTCCGGGGCCGTGGGCGGCGCGGCGTCCGGAGCGGTCGCGTGAGCGGCGCCGGCGGGGTGCGGATCCCGCTGCCCGACGGCGGCGCGCGGCTCGTCGCGCTGCGCGCGCCCCGGGAGTGGGCGGACCACCCCGGCCCGTACGCGTCGCGCGTCGCGTTCGCGGCGGCGCACGTCGTCGCGGACCCGCGGGGCGAGAACGTGCCCGGCGCGCCGGCCGTCGTCGACTGGGACTCGACCCTCGCGTTCCGGCGGCACCTGTTCCGGTACGGCCTGGGGGTCGCCGAGGCGATGGACACCGCGCAGCGGAACATGGGCCTCGACTGGCCCGCGGTCCAGGAGCTCGTGTCGCGCAGCGCCGCCCAGGCGCGGGAGCTGGGCGCGCGCATCGCGTCGGGCGCGGGGACGGACCACCGGGCGCCCGACGAGCTGCGGACCGTGGACGACGTGATCGCGGCGTACGCCGAGCAGGTCGAGTTCGTCGAGGGCACGGGGTCGCAGGTCATCCTCATGGCGTCGCGGCATCTCGCGCGCGTCGCGACGTCGGCCGACGACTACCTGCGCGTGTACGACGCGATCCTGTCCCAGGTGCGCGAGCCGGTCGTCCTGCACTGGCTCGGCGAGGCGTTCGACCCGAACCTGCGCGGCTACTGGGGGTCCGGGGACGTCGACACCGCGACCGCGACGTTCGTCGACCTCGTGCGGGCGCACGCCGATCGTGTGGACGGGGTCAAGGTGTCGCTGCTCTCGGCGGCGCACGAGGTGGGTCTGCGCGCCGTACTTCCCGACGGCGTCCGGTTGTACACCGGTGACGACTTCCACTACCCGGAGCTGATCCGGGGCGACGGCGAGCGGCACTCCGACGCGCTGCTCGGCGCGTTCGCGGCCGTGGCCCCCGCCGCCTCGGCCGCGCTGACCGCCCTCGACGACGGCGACCTCGACCGCTACGACGCCGAGATGGCGCCGACGCTCGCGCTCTCGCGCCACGTGTTCGAGGCGCCGACGTACTACTACAAGACCGGCATCGCGTTCCTCGCGTGGCTCGCGGGACACCAGCCCGGGTTCACGATGGTCGGGGGCCTGCAGTCCGCCCGGAGCGTCGTGCACCTCGCGCGCGCGTTCGAGCTCGCGAACGAGGCGCGCCTCCTGCCGGACCCGGACCTCGCCGCGCACCGCCTCGGCCTCGTCCTCGCCACGGCGGGCATCGACCGTGGCGAGATCGCGGGCGCGCCCGCCGAGGTCGCGGAGGTGGTCGCATGAGCACCGAGATCTCGGAGTTCCCGTCCTCCGCCCCCCGGTCTTCCGCCGACCAGGCGAGCCTGCCCGCCGACCAGGTCTCGGCTCGTCCTGGTGGCGCGACGGACCAGGACCACCTGCTCGGCGGAGCGGTGGGTGACGTGGACGTGCCCAGCGGGGTCCGCGCGCGGGTCGGGACGCCGGGGGTCGGTGATCCTCGGCTCGCGCGGCTGTCCCTGAACCAGCGGACGACGGCGCGGTGGTCGCTGCGCGAGGCGATCGACGGCTGCGTCGCCGCAGGGCTCCCGGCCATCGGGGTCTGGCGTGAACCCGTCGCGGAGGTGGGGCTCGACACCGCGGTGCGGTGGGTGCGCGACGCCGGGCTGCGGGTGTCGTCCGTGTGCCGCGGCGGGTTCTTCACCGCGAGCGACCCGGACGCGCGCGCCGCGGCCCACGCGAGCAACCTCGCCGCGATCGCGGAGACGGCGGCCCTCGGCGCGCCGACGCTCGTCCTCGTCCCGGGCGGGCTGCCCGACGGCGACCGCGACCTGATCGGTGCCCGGGCACGCGCGGCGGACGCGATCGCCGCGCTCGTCCCGGCCGCGCGCGACGCGGGCGTGACCCTCGGTATCGAGCCCATGAACCCGATCTTCGCGGCGGACCGCGGCGTCGTCTCGACGCTCGAGCAGGCCCTCGACCTCGCCGATCCGTTCACGCCCGCGGAGGTGGGCGTCGTCGTCGACACCTACCACCTGTGGTGGGAGCCCAAGGTGCACGAGCAGATCGCGCGGGCGGGCGCCGCGGGCCGGATCGTCAGCTACCAGGTGTGCGACTGGATCACGCCCCTGCCCGCGGACACGCTGCTCGGCCGCGGCATGATGGGCGACGGCCACGTCGACTTCGCCGCGTTCACGCGCTCGGTGGCGGCGGCGGGCTACGCCGGTGACGTCGAGGTCGAGATCTTCCACGCCGACGTCTGGGCCGCGCCCGGCGCCGACGTCGTGGCGACGCTCGCCCGCCGGTACGTCGAGCTCGTCGAGCCCCACCTCGCGCGCTGACGGACGCCGGCCGACGGGCCGGGGCGCGAACGCCTCGGCCGGTCGGCCGACGCCGGGTAGGGTGCCCGGAGGCCCGAGCACGGAGGTGGACGGATGGACGGGGCGCCGCGGACGCGGTTCGTGGGCGACACGAAGCAGGCACGCACGTACGCGTGGTTCCTGACCTTCGCCGCCGTCGTCCCTCCCGCCGTCGTCGCGGTCTTCGTGCTGGGCTGGTACCGCGCCCAGGTGTACGGCTGGACGGAGGGCTTCCGCAGCTACCACGCGGGCGACCCGTTCCCCTGGGGCTGGGTGGCCGTCGGCGTGCTGGCCTGCGTGTTCCTCGGCCGGTTCGCCGTCCGGCAGTGGCGCCGGTACCGCGCGCTCGTGGCCGACGACCGCCGCCGCGGCGTGCGCCCGTCCTGACGGGTATGGGGACCGGTCACCATCGACCTCTCCCGCTCCGCCTCCGTACGCTGTCGGCGGCGCCGGCACGGCGTGGCCGACCCGGGAGCGTGCGGGGGGTGTGGGTGAGAGCGCAGAGGGGCGAGGAATGAGCAGCGGGATGTACGGGGCCGACGTCGAGGCCCTGCGCTCGCTCGCGGGCCGCGTGGCGGACGGCGCGCAGGCCCTGGAGCTGGCCGCGGCGGCGATCGAGACGGCCGTGGGCCGAGCGGGCTGGGAGGGCTCCGACGCCGCCGAGTTCCGCACCGCGTGGACGTCGACCCTGAGGCCGAGCCTGACGGGCACCGCCGCGCTGCTCACGGACGCTGCTGAGCTCCTGCGCGGCAACGCCGAGCAGCAGGACGCGACGAGCCGCGACGGCGGCGCGGGCGGGCCGGGCGGCCCCGGTGGGCCCGGCGGACCGGGTTCTCCTGGTGGGCCCGGCGGACCGGGTTCTCCGGGTGGGCCAGGCGATCCGGTGACCCAGGGTGGCGACGGCGGTCCGCCGGACTGGCTGGTCCCGCCGTCGTGGCTCACGACGGACATGACCCAGGGCGGCGTGCTCAACTGGGTCGCGTCCCAGGGAGTCGACGCCTGGGCCGCGATGAACAAGCTCGACGACCCGCTCAACGTGGCGGGGCTCGCGGACAACCTCGCGTCCGCCGGCAAGGTGCTCAAGGGCGCCGGGTTCCTGTTCGACGGCTACTCGGTGTACAGCGGCTCGGTGCAGGCGTGGGAGGGCTTCGCGGAGGGCGACGGGTTCAAGGGGACGGACGGCGTCATCACCGCGGGTCTCGGCGCCGCCGGCATCGGCGCGGCGATCTTCCTCGCGAGCAACCCGGTCGGTTGGGCGATCGCGGGTGCGGGAGCCGTGTGGGGCGTCGCGACCCTGCTCTCCGGCGACGTCCCCGTGACGAAGCGCATCGCCGACGGCGCGGGCTGGTTGTGGGATCGTGGGGGCGACCTCGCCGACGGTGCCGCCGACCTCGCCGGCGACGTGTGGGACGCGGGCGGGGACTTCGTCGACGGGGCGACCGAGACGCTGAAGAAGGTATGGCCGTGGTGACCGCGGCCCACGCGCCGGACCGCGGCCGCGGTCCGCACGAGGAGAGGGACGACCGATGACCACGCAGACCGAGGCGGCGAGCCGTCCGGACGACGGGCTCATCGAGCTCACGGGGCCGGAGCTGCTCGTGCTCCTGTCGCTCAACGAGGGACCCGCCGCCACGAGGACGCGCGAGAACCTGCGCCTTCCCGACGTGCCCGCCGACTCCCCCCTCCTCGCGGCGGGGCTCAGCTCGCTCGTCGTGCGGCGGCTCGCGCGTGTCGAGGGCGAGGTGCTCGCACCCGTCGGCAACGTCGTCCCGCTCACGCGCGTCCTCACGACCGCGACCGAGTGGGTGGAGGCGGCGGCGATCGCGGACGAGCGCACCAACGCCGCGCTGCTCGTCGGTGCGCAGGGCGGTGCGGTCGTGCTCGAGCCGCGCCCGTTCGGCATCTGGCACGTGCGGCCGCTCCAGATGGGCGACCCTCTGCCCGAGGCCGCGTCGCGGTTCGTCCGGGCCGCGTTCGCGCAGCTCCCGGGGCGGCCGTTCGGGGGGAGCGTCAAGGTCGTCGACGCGTCCGGGGCCCGCACCGCCGCCGTCCGCGTCGAGAGCGACGGGACGTGGGAGATGACGAGCGGTCCGGCCGGCGACGAGCCCGCACCGTCCCCCATCACGCCCGACCCGACGTTCGGCGTGCTCGCGACCGCGGTCGCGTGACCTGCGGTCCTCAGAGGTCCTGGAGCGACGCCTCGCGCTCGTCGTAGGCGCTGCGCGCGGCGGCGATGCGCTCCTGGTGCGCCTCGGTCCACACGACGAGCGCCTTGGTCGTCGCGTGGAGGGAGCGCCCCATCTCGGTGAGGGCGTAGTCGACGCGCGGCGGGACGGTCGGGTAGACCGTGCGCTCGACGATGCCGTCGCGCTCGAGCTGGCGCAGCGTGCGCGACAGCATGCGCTGGCTGATCCCGTCGATCTCCCGCTTGAGCTCGGTGAACCGCATGACCCGCCGGTCGAGCAGCGCGATGGCGAGCAGCGACCACTTGTCCGCGATGCGGTCGAGGATCTGCCGCACCTCGCAGTCCTCGCGCGCGTCCCACTGCCAGACCTCGACGTCGCTCTCCCACTTTGCCGGTGGGCAGCCGTGACGGTCCTCGGAGGTCGGGGCGTCGTCGGGCGCGCCCGCGCGAGCAGCCTCGTGCCCGTCCGCGGTCCGTCCGCGCGCCGCCACGGTATCCACGGTGATACCTGGTGAGTCGAATGTGCCGTCTTCCATGCCTCCTGATCCTGACCCACGATGGGCTCGGTATCAAGAGGTAACCGAGTACCGAGCGGTACTCAGGAGGAAGGGGACGGGCATGACCGACGGGACGACGAGCCGCAGTCGTGAGCGAGCACGAGCGGCGGGACGCTTCAGCCTCCGGGACTGGGGGCTGCTCCTCGTGCTGTGCGGGGCGATCTTCCTGGAGGGCAGCGACATCGCGATGCTGTCCGTGGCGCTCCCCGGGATCCGCTCCGACCTGGGGCTCGCGACCGGCGAGCTGGGCGGGGTCGTGACGGCGTACGTCGTCGGGTACGGCGGGTTCATGCTCCTCGGCGGGCGCGCGGCCGACCTCTACGGCCGACGCCGGATGTTCGTCCTCTGGCTGCTCGTCTTCCTCGTGTTCTCCGGGCTCGGCGGGTTCGCGACCGACGGCTGGATGCTCCTGCTGTCACGCTTCGTCACGGGCGTGGCGGCCGGCTTCCTCACGCCCGCCGGGATGTCGCTCATCACGACGTCGTTCGCCGAGGGGCCGCGCCGCAACCGCGCGCTGGTCGTGTACGGCGCGGCGGGGGCCGCGGGCTTCTCGCTCGGCCTCGTCGTGGGCGGGCTCCTGGCCGCGATCCACTGGCGGTGGGTGTTCTTCGCCCCGGTGCTGCTCGCCGTCGTGCTCCTCGCGCTGGCCCTGGTGACGGTCCCGCGCGACACGACCGCCCGCGAGCGCGGCGCGCTCGACGTCCTCGGTGCCGTCCTGGCGACGAGCGCCATGGTGCTGCTCGCCGTCGGCATCGTGCGCCTCGAGCACCCGGGCGAGGGGCTCGCGTGGACGGTCGCCGCGCTCGGCGGCGGTGCCGTGCTCCTCGCGGCGTTCGTCGCGCGGCAGCGCCGGGCGCCGCACCCGCTCCTCCCGCTGCGGCTCTTCCGCTCGACCGAGCTGGTCCGGGCGAACGTCACGGCGGTGCTCTTCGCGGGCGGGTTCTACGGGTTCCAGGTGCTCCTCACCCTCTACCTGCAGGAGCTGCGGGGCTGGACACCGCTGCAGACCGGGCTCGCGATGCTCCTCATGGCGATCGACGTCGTCCTCGCGCCCGTGCTCACACCGCGCCTCGTCGAGCGCTTCGGGGTGCCGCGCGTGATCGTCGGCGGTCTCGTCGCCGGGACGCTCGCGGCGGCGTGGTTCCTCGCGTCGGGGCTCGACTGGACGTACGCCCTCATGGTCCCGTCGATGGCGCTCGTCGGGGTCGCGTTCGCCCTGGTCTACGGGCCGATCGCCATCGCGGCGACCACGGGCGTGACCGACGCGGAGCAGGGCGTTGCCGGCGGCGTGCTCAACACGGCGTTCCAGCTCGGTGCGGCGATCGGCATCTCTGCGGCGACGGCCGTCAGCGTCCTCGCCCTCGGCGACGCGACGGGGCCGGAGGCAGGCCTCGCCGCCTTCCACACCGCGCTGTGGGTCCCGGTCGCGGCGTTCGCGCTCGCGGCGGTGGCGATGGGAGCGCCGCGCCGCCGTCGGCCCGTCGTCGAGCCGGCCGGTCCCGCCGCCGCCGCGACCCCGGTCGCCGAGGCCGCCCTCCCGGAGCCCGCCCCGGCCCCGGTCACCCGTTGAGCGCAGGAGAACAGTCGCGTCCGGACGTGCCGGACGCGACTGTCTCGTGCACGCAGCGCAGGGCGCGGGCAGCGAGAAGCCCGCGGGCTGGAGGGTTCCTCCTGTCGTGCTGGACGAGGGCACGACACCCGCGGGCTCCGGTGGTTGCGTGGTACTCGCTCGCCGTCGGGCGCCTCCCCTCGGGAGACCCCGCCCGGTTCACGGGCTCACCGCATCCGGTCCGTTGCTGGATCGGTTGCGCGACGACTAGCGCGCAACCACCTCACGAGTCCGAAGAATCTTCACTTCCAGGACCACCTCCTTTCGCGTGTACGACGACGGTACGTCCGCCCCCCGCGGCGACGCCAGGGGTTTTCGCGCACGGCGTGGAACCGCCGAGATCGACCCGCCCGTCGCCGGATCGACCCACCGAGGGTCGATCTCGGACGTGCGGGTCGATCTCGCGGGTGCGCGCCGAGCGGCGACGCGCGCCGAGCTCACGCGGGGCGCAGGTGCGCCCACTCCTCGGGGTAGTCGTCGAGCCACGTGGCGAACGACTGCGCGGGGCGCTCGACGAGCCGGGGGACGGCGTCGCTCACGTGCGCGAGCTCGCCCGCGGCGATCGCCGTGTACGACGACACCCAGCCGTCGACCTCGAACCGCGGCACCCCGTACCGCTCGCGGGACGCGTACGCCTCGTCGACGGTCTCGGCGTGGTACGTGATGTCGCGGCCGGTCGCGGCGGTCAGGGCCTCCGCGACCTCGTCGAGCGTGAGGGCCTCGGGCCCTGTGACGTCGTAGGTGACGCCGTCGTGGCGGTGCGTGTCGGCGTCGAGCAGGACGACGGTCGCGACGTCCGCGATGTCGTCGTGCGACACGGACGCGACCCGCCCGTCGCCCGCGGGTCCGCGGATCACGCCGTCGTCGCCGACCATGAGCGCGAGCCCGCGGTGGTAGAGGTTGTCGCGCAGGAACGTGTGCCGCACGCCCGTCGCGCGGATGTACTCCTCGGTGCGCCAGTGGTCGCGCGCGAAGGTGAAGACGGCGTCCGGTGCCGCGCCGACGAACGACACGTAGACGAGGTGCCCGACGCCCGCCGCGATGGCGGCGTCGACCGCCGCGCGGTGCTGCGCGACGCGGTCGAGGTCCTCGCGGGCGGACACCAGGAACACGGTGTCCACGTCGGTGAAGGCGGCGACCATCCCGCGCGTGTCCGTGTACCCGTCGACGACGGCGACGTCCGACTCGGGGAGCGGGTCGTCGCCGAGGCGGGGCGCCCGGGCGGCGTCGCGCACGACGAGGCGCTGCGTCGCGCCCTCGGCGGCGAGGCGGAACGCGAGCTTCGACCCCAGGAGCCCGCTCGCACCCGTCACGGCGATCCGCCCCGACCCCGCCCCGATCATCATGTCCTCACGGTAGACGTGGCGGTCGCGGGCCGCCCGGCGACCGGCCGCACGTGAGGAGCGCGCGCGCCTCCCGCAGAATGGGCCCATGACCAGTACCGAGGCCCCCGCGCCCTACCGCGTCATGACCGTCTGCACCGGCAACATCTGCCGGTCCCCGATGGCCGAGGTGGTGCTGCGCGACCGCTTCGAGGCGGCCGGGCTCGGCGACCGCGTCGTCGTGGACTCGACGGGGATCAGCGACGAGGAGCGAGGGAACCCGATCGACCGCCGCGCGCGGGCCGTCCTCGCCGAGCACGGGTACGTCGTCGACGGGACGCACCGCGCCCGACAGGTGCGCGCGGGCGACCTCGCCGCGCGCGACCTCGTGCTCGCGATGACGTCCCAGCACGCCCGCGCCCTGCGTCGACTCGACGGCGCCGGCCCGGTGCGGATGTACCGCTCGTTCGACCCGGCCGCCCCCCGCGTCGCGCCGGGCGAGCCCGAGCACGTGCTCGACATCGCCGACCCCTGGTACGGCGGTCAGCAGGACTTCGAGGACTGCCTCGCCGAGGTGGAGGCCGCCGCGGACGGGATCGTCGACTTCGTCCGCACGCAGCTCGACGGCTGAGCGTCGGTCGGGCGGTCGCGCTCCGCCGCCGCGACACGCCGCGGACCCGGGCAACCGTCAGTGCGGATGCACGCGACGCAGGTCCGCTTCGCCAAGGCGCGCTCGCGGTCCTGCGGACCAGCGGAAACGTTCGAGGAACGCGTCGAGCACGGGGACGCGGCACAGGAGGACGAACAGCGCGTAGCCGAGCACGCCGCCCACGACGTTGAAGAGCAGGTCGTTCACATCGGCGATGTGGCCGCCCCCGAGCAGGTGCGAGGTGACGTACTGGACGACCTCGATCGCCAGGCTGAAGGCCGCCGCCGCCGCCACGGCGCGCCACCACGACGTCCGCGCCAGGAGGAGCGGCAGGAGCATGCCCAGCGGCACGAACACGAGGACGTTCATCACCGCGTCGGCGACCTCGTAGTCCGCCAGCGGCACGAGGGTCAGGTGGGCGTTCCACGGCGCGCTGCTCACCGGCTTGTCGAGGAAGATCGGGAACACCGTGTTGGCCACGACCCCGGCCGCGTAGACGGCGAGCGCGAGCGCGACGGCGGCCCGCGGCACCGTGAGCCGGTCCGCGCGGCGCAGACGCCGGAGCAGCATCCCGAGCACGGCGGCAGCCAGGGGCACCACGACGGGCAGGACAGGGACCTCGCGAAACACTCGTACCGCTCCTTCTGCTGGGCACCTCGCGCACGACGTCGCCGACGGTAGTGCCGGACCGCCGTCGGAGTATCCACCGAGGGTGCGAGCCCCGACCCGGCGCCCTCCCCCTGCGGTGGGAGACGGCGTGTGCGCGGCGCCCGGGAGCGGCAGCACTCAGTTGATGATCTCGCCCCGCTCGTCGGACAGGAGAGCCGCCAGACGCGCGCGCCAGGCCGCCAGCGCCTCCTCGCTCAGCCGCGGCCAGTCGGTGACCTCGCCGACCACCCGCAGCGGTGCGCTGCTCCGGTACGACCGCGTCGGGTTGCCCGGGAACTTCTTGTCGGTGACGTTGGGGTCGTCCTCGAACGGACCCGTCGGCTCGACCCGGTAGACCCGAGGTGCCGCGTCGCCGGCCGCGAGCTCGGCGGCGAGGCCGGCGCCGTCCACGAGGGCGGTGAAGTACACGTGGTTCATGGTGACCTCGGGCCGGTAGTTCGACCGGAAGCCCGCGGTCAGCAGGTCGCCCTCCCGGAGATCGGCCTTGGTGCCGTGGAAGAAGGGCCCCTGGTCGAGTGTCTGGCTCACCTGCTCACCGTAAGGCCGCGGGTGCGCGGGGCGGGTCGCCCTGTGCGGGGTGCGGCGTCGTGGTCCAGCCCCGTCAGCGCTCCGCTCACCGGCGGCCGGCCCTCGTGCCGCGCAGCGTCCCGACGGCGGAGCCCACCGCGCGCGCGACGGCCCGCCCGGCACGGTGGGCGCCCGCCCCGAGGCGGGAGAGCAGCGGACCGAGGCCGCTCGCCGCCCGTGGTGCGTCGTCCGGCGCGGGTGCCCGGTCGTCGTCGGGCACGGGAGGCGTGGGACGCGGGAGGTACGCGCCGACCCACTGCGCGATCCGCCCGTACGCGAGCGCGCGCACGGGCCGGGCCGAGAGCACGACGTCGTGCAGGGCGCCGTCGAGGCGCGCGACCGTGACCAGATCGCCGAGCTGGACGGACCGCTGCGCGACGCCGTCCACGTCGATCGCCGTGTCCGTGTGCATCATCTCGGGCGTCCAGCGGGGCAGCAGCGTGCTGCGGGCGGAGAGCAGCACGAGCACCGGCGCCCCGATGGACAGGCCGCGCGCGACCGTCTGCTGCCCGTGGAAGACGGCGGACAGCCACGCGGGCGTGGTGCGGAACCCGTGCTGGGGGCGCCACGCGAGGTCGTACGTCCACTCGCCGTCGAAGTCCTTGCTCACCGATCGCGTGTAGAAGCCGAGGTCGACGTTCGGCAGCGGGCGCGTCGGCGTGAGCCGCGCCCTCGCCCCGATCACGGGCTCGAGCAGCAGGCGCCCGACCTCGCGCGTCTGGAACTCCAGCCACGGGCTGTTGAGGACGAGCGCCGCCGCGCGGCCGGGGTTCCGGGCGAGCCAGAGGCTGAGCGTCAGCCCGCCCGTCGAGTGGCCCATGAGCACGAGCTCGCGCGGCGAGCGCCCGTCGCCGTGGTGGCCGATCGCCGCGAGCGCGGCCTCGATGTCCTCGTCGTACGTCCCGAGGTCGGTGACGTAGCCCGGCGTCTGGCCGGGGCGCAGGCTGCGCCCGTACTTGCGCAGGTCGAGCGCGTGGAAGCGTGCGCCGTGCGCCTCCCAGAAGTCGGCGAGCTCGGTCTGGAAGAAGTAGTCGGACCATCCGTGGACGTACAGGACGTCGAGGTGCTGCCCGTCCCCCGCGGTGGTCGCTGCGCCGGCGCCGTCCGCCGCGGCTCCCCCGGGCCGACGGCGACGCACGAGCGTGGCGACGACGTCGCCCTCGTCGTCGGGGGCGAGCGGCAGCGTGAGCTGCTCGTAGTCGTCGCCGAGGACGTCGGGCTGCCAGTCGGCCATGCGGCCGACCCTAGGCGCCCGGGCGCGAGGCCGCTCGGCGCGGCAGCGCCGGCGACGTGCCGCGCCCCCGACGTCGCGTGCGTCGGCAGGTCCGGGACCACCCGTACACCCCGCGGGTCCGCGCCCGGACGAGCCGTGCGGATCGTGTGGTTCTCCCTCATGCGCGACGCCGTGGCCCGCTTGCAGACTGGCGGGATCATCGGCCGACGGCGCCCGCCTCGGCCGCCGTGCGACCGACTCGAGGTGCCCCGTGAGATCTCGTCCGACCCCGCTCCTCGCCGGAGCGGCCACCGTCGCCCTGGCGGCGGCCCTCGTGGGCGGCGCCGCCGTCGTCCCTGGTGCGCTCGCCCCCGCGGCCGCGGCCCAGTGTGCGGCCACCGCCTGGGCGGAGGGCTCGACGTACACCGCCGGGACCCAGGTCACGTACAACGGGCGCACCTACACGGCGCGCGTCACGCACACGGCCTACGTCGGGGCGGGCTGGACCCCCTCGTCGACCCCGACGCTGTGGTCCGACGGCGGGGCGTGCGACCCGACGGACCCCACCGACCCGACGGACCCCACCGACCCGACCGATCCCACGGATCCCACGGATCCCACGGACCCCACGGACCCGACCGATCCCACGGACCCCACCGACTGCGCGGTGCAGGGCAAGCCGGCGGGCAAGGTGCTCCAGGGGTACTGGGAGAGCTGGGACGGCGCGTCCAACAGCGTGCACCCCGGCCTCGGGCACATCCCGATCGACGACCCCCGGATCTCCGCGCACGGCTACAACGTCGTGACGCTCGCGTTCCCCGTGATCCTCTCGGACGGCACCGTGCTCTGGCAGGACGGCATGGACACCGGCGTCGACGTGCCCACGCCCGCCGAGATGTGCGCGGCGAAGGCGAACGGCACGCGCCTGCTCCTGTCGATCGGCGGCGCGACCGCCGGGATCGACCTGTCCAGCCCGGCCGTCGCGGACCGCTTCGTGGAGACGGTCGTGCCGATCCTGCGCGACAACCACTTCGACGGCATCGACATCGACATCGAGACGGGGCTGTCCGGCAGCGGGAGCATCAGCACGCTGTCGACGTCGCAGTCGAACCTGATCCGCATCATCGACGGCGTCCTCGCGGAGATGCCGAGCGGATTCGGTCTCACCATGGCGCCCGAGACGGCGTACGTGACGGGCGGCAGCGTCGTGTACGGCTCGATCTGGGGCTCGTACCTGCCGATCATCAAGAAGTACGTCGACAACGGCCGCCTGTGGTGGCTCAACATGCAGTACTACAACGGCTCGATGTACGGCTGCAGCGGCGACTCGTACGGCGCCGGGACCGTCCAGGGCTTCCAGAAGCAGACCGACTGCCTGAACGCCGGCCTGACGATCCAGGGCGTGACGGTGAAGGTGCCCTACGACAAGCAGGTCCCGGGGCTCCCCGCCCAGGCAGGAGCGGGCGGCGGCTACATGGCACCGTCGCTGGTGACGCAGGCGTACCAGCCGTACGCGTCGCGCCTCAAGGGCCTCATGACGTGGTCGATCAACTGGGACGGCTCCAAGGGCTGGACGTTCGGCGACAACGTCCGAGCGCTCCAGGGCCGCTAGCCGCTCGGACGCCGCTCCCACCGAACACGACATGGGGGTCGCTATCAGCCCGATAACGACCCCCATGTCGTGCTCGACGGGGGGGTGTGCCGTCAGGCGGTCCGGTCGCGGCGGGCGCGCCAGCGTGCGACCTCAAGGTCCACGTCGCGCGTCGGGGTGACCACCGGTGGTCCGCCCAGGAGCTGGCGGCGGGCGTCGACGACGCGCGCGTTGAAGTCCGCCAGGATCTCGCGGACGGTCGTCTCGTCGAGCTCGCGGTCGAGCCGGTCGTCGAGCTCCCGGTCCTCCTGCCTGAGCAGCATCGCGGGCGGTCCCAGCCCGGTGAGCTGCTCGCGCTCGATGACCGACTTGAGCCACCAGTCGGGGTCGTGCGTCCCCGTGAGCCCGGGGATCGGCTTGCCCGCGAGCGGGAGGTCGTCGAACTCCCCGCGTCGGATGGCCTGGTCGATCACCGTGTCGACGTACATCGCGCGGTCCTCGGGTCGTACACGGCGCGGTCCGCTGGGCCCCGCGTCGTCGTCCGGCTCTCGGGACGCTGCGGCGGGCGCCTCGTCCCCCGGCGAAGCGGGCGTGTCCGACCGTCCGGCCTCCTCGCGCCCGGCGTCCCCGCGGTCGGACTCCTCGCGCGCGATCTCGCGGTCGACCCGGTACTGCGCGGCGCGCCGGACCGGGTCGTCGTCCGAGGTGGCGCGGGACCGTCGTCGGAACACGAGAACCTCCCCTGTCGGTGCCCCTCCACCCTAGGCGGGCTCCGCGACGCCGCACGAGCCGCCGGTCAGCCGTCCAGGAGCGGGTGGTACCGACGCCGCAGCCCGCGGTCGACGGCGGCGACCACCCCGGCCACGGACAGCACCGTGTTCACGGAGGCGGGCAGGTCGGGCACGAACGGCGGCGTCCAGCCGGTGAACCCGGAGACGAGGTCGAGGAGCTGGGGCACCTGCGTCACGAGCGCGACCACGAGCACGACCCACGCGGCGACGCCGACGGCGCGGCTCGCCGTCGGGCGCTCCCGGTCCATGCGGTCGCGCCACGCCTCGGCCGTGCCGGGCATCGGCGGGACGTCCCGGACGTGTCCCACGGCGTCGACGACGCGGACGTACCGCATCCCGTAGAGGCTCATCCGGGCCTCGATCCGCGCGCCGGGGAGGTCGAAGCGGGCCCGGGACCGCTGCTCGTCGACGAGGCGCCGGTCGCGGTAGAGCCGGATCCGCTCGTCCCAGTCGAGGAAGTCCACGTCCACGACGTACTCGTGCCCGCCGTGCCACAGCACGAACGCGCTGCGCCACAGCACGCCCCATCCCCGGACCGGCCGGAACGTCTCGTCGCGACCTCCTCGCGCGTGATCGTCCCTCGCCCGGTCCTCGGAGCCGTCGTCCCACACGTCCTCGGCCATGCCGTCCATCCGACCCCGCCGGCCGACGACGGCGCGTCGCCCGGACGACCGATCCCTCGCCGTCGCCGACATCCCTCGAACGGATGACCGACCCGGCGCTGAACCCGGGGTTGGGCGCCGTCCGACCGCCGAACTCGCCCGCAACCCCGGGTTCGGCGCCGTGCGACGGCGACAACCCCGGGGTCGGCGGTGGTCGGGTCCCGTTGACCCGGCATGATGGCTTCATGTCCGGGTCGATGAAGGTCTCGCGCCGCTCGCACGTGCCGCCGTTCGCGGTGATGGAGGTGCTCGCGGAGGCGAACCGGCTGCGCGACGCGGGGGCGTCGGTCCTCAACCTGTGCGCGGGCGAGCCGTCGACGGGGGCGTCGGACGTCGTCCGCCGCCGGGCGATCGAGCTGCTGGAGCGCGGCGACCTCGGCTACACGGAGTCGCTCGGCGTCCCGCCGCTGCGCCGCGCGATCGCGGAGCACTACGACCTCTGGTACGGCGTCGATGTCGACCCGGCGCGCGTCGCGGTGACGACCGGGTCGTCCGGCGGGTTCCTCCTCGCGTTCCTCGCGGCGTTCGACGTCGGCGACCGCGTGGCGCTCGCCCGTCCCGGCTACCCCGCGTACAAGAACATCCTGCGGGCGCTCGGCTGCGAGGTCGTCGAGCTCGACTGCGGCCCGGAGACGCGCTACCAGCCCACGGTGTCGCAGCTCATGGAGGCGTACTACGACGGCGGCCTCGACGGGCTGGTCGTCGCGAGCCCGGCGAACCCGACGGGGACGATGATCCTGCCCGCCGAGCTCGACGCCGTCGCCACGTGGTGCGCCGACCACGACGTCCGGCTCGTGAGCGACGAGATCTACCACGGCATCACGTACGGCGACCCGGGCGCCTCGCCCGCCGCGCTGCCGACCGCGGCGCGGTACGTCGGCGAGGGCGCCGTCGTCGTCAACTCGTTCTCCAAGTACTGGGCCATGACGGGCTGGCGGCTGGGGTGGCTCGTGCTGCCCGACGAGCTCGTCGGTCCGGTCGACGCGCTCGCGGGCAACGTCGCGCTGTCGCCGCCCGCGCTCGCGCAGCACGCGGGCGTCGCGGCGTTCTCGCCCGAGGGGTACACGGCCGCCGCGGAGAACGTGGCGCGCTACGCGGCGTCGCGCGAGCTCGTGCTGTCGCGGCTCGACGACCTCGGCTGGTCGCGCGTCGCCCCGGCCGACGGCGCGTTCTACGTCTACGCGGACGTCTCCGGCGACGGCCTGGACTCCGTGACGTGGTGCGAGCGGCTGCTCGCCGAGGCGGGCGTCGCACTGACCCCGGGCACCGACTTCGACGCCGTCCGCGGCGGCGACTGGGTGCGCCTCTCCTTCGCGGCGGCCCCGGAGACCGTCGCGGAGGCGGTGGAGCGCATCGTCGCCTGGCGCCGTACCCGCTGACGAGGTCGCGACGGCGGACGACCGCCCCGACACCGCGACCCGCGGGCCGAGAGCGCGACCGGCGCCCAGGGACCGGGTGCTCCCGCGGCCCGGAGGTCGCTGTCTCGCCGGTGTGGTCGCGGGGATCGTCCGTCCGCGCGAGGATCGTGCGGTGCCGACCGCCGCCTCGCCCGGACTGCCCCCGCGACCCGACGGCGCGCTGCGCCTCGCGACGTTCAACGCGCTGCACGGCGCCGCGCTCGACGGGACGGTCGACGTCGAGCGGTTCGCGCGCGCGGTCGCGTACCTCGACGCGGACGTGCTCGCGCTGCAGGAGGTGGAGCGCGACGCGCCGCGCTCGCAGCGCGCGGACCTCGTCGCCGTCGCCGCCGAGGCGCTGCGCGCCGACCACCGGCACTTCTCCCCCACCCTGCGCGGCGTCTCGGGCGCCTGGGTGCGCGCGGCACGACCGGGTGCGGGTGTGCGGCGCGTGCCCGGCGTCGCGTCCTACGGGATCGGGCTGGTCAGCAGGTTCCCGGTCGCGCGGTGGTCGCGGCTCGAGCTCGACCGGATGCCGTGGCGCTCGCGCGTCCGGCGCCGGACACCCGGTTCGGCGAGCGGGGCCGCGCGCCTCGTCCCGTTCCGCGTGGTCCCGGACGAGCCTCGCGCGGCGCTCGCGGCCGCCGTCGTGACGCGGTGGGGACCGCTCACGGTGGTGACGACCCACACCACGTCCCGTCCGGAGTTCACCGCGGACCAGTTCCGGTCCCTCGTCCGGGCGTGCGCGCCGCTCCCCCGGCCGCTCGCGCTGCTCGGCGACCTCAACCTGCGCGCGCCGGAGCCCGCGGAGCTCAGCGGCTTCACGTCGCTCGCCGACGTGCCGACCCACCCCACGGACCGGCCCGTCCGCCAGATCGACCACGTCCTCGTCGACGCCATGCCCGGGCAGGCGACGATCCGGGCCCTCGGCCCCGCGACGGCCGTCGACACCGGACTGTCCGACCACCGCGCGGTCGTGGTCGACGTGGTCGTCGGACCGCAGGCGGGCGCCGCCGCCTGAGCGCTACGCTCCGAGCGACGGCGTCGACGCGAGGGAGCGGTGCGATGGTTCCGGAGATCAACTACTGGGCGGTGCTGGCGGCGACGGTGTCGAGCATGGTCGTGGGCTCGGTCTGGTACACGCCGAAGGTGTTCGGCACGTACTGGATGCGCGTCGCGAAGGTCGACCCGTCCGGCGAGGGCCGGGACGCCGTCGTGCCGATCGTCGTGACCCTCGTGGTCAGCTTCGTCACGGCTTGGGTCCTGGCGGGCGCGACGTACCTCGCGTGGTCCTTCTACGGCGGCGGCTACCTCGGCAACGCGCTGCTGACCGCCGTCGTGCTGTGGGCGGGGTTCACCGCCGCGCGGTTCGTCACGCACGACGCGTTCGAGGGCCGACCGGCCGGGCTCACGGTCCTCAACGCCGCGCACGAGCTGGTCACCGTGCTCGTGATGGGCCTGCTGATCGGGCTCGTCACGCCCGCCGGGGTGTAGTCAGGCGGCGAGCCCGACCTCGCGCGGCGAGGGGTCGCCGTCGGGCAGGGCCGACTCGGAGGCGGTGGCCGCGACCGCGCCCGGGACGACCGCGGGGGCCGGGGCCGCCGCCATGTCGTCGACGGCCGCGCGGCGGCGCGCCCGCGCGCGGACGATCACGACGATCGCCTGCACGCCGATGAGGATCCACACGATGTTGGCGGCCACCGACGGCCACACCCCGTTCGCGGCGGCGACCATGCCCATGAGGCCCGCGGCGGTGAGGTTGGTGAGCTGGAACGGGGCGGACGACGCGGCCCAGCGGCCGCGGCTGACCATCGCGTAGGCGACGACTCCGGCGGCGGCGCCGATCCAGCCGAGGAACATGACGAACGCGTCGAGGGTGACGGGCACAGCGGTACTCCGGTGACGAAGAGGGGTGGAGGGGGTACCGCGACGCTGCGGTGGCTGTGCGCTCCGGGCCGATGGCTGGTGGCGCGGGTGGTGCGGAAGCTCGGGCGCCGACCCGTAAGGAGGAGGAGGTAACCGACCGGCGCCACGACAAGTGTGAGGCCTCCCGCGCTTCAGCACAATCGAAGGACTCTGCACCGGCCGTTTAGCATCTCTACATGGCGACGGACCCACGCAGACTTGGTTTTCTCCTTGCCGTGCACCGTGGCGGGGGCATTCTCGCGGCAGCAGACCTTCTGCACGTCACCCCGTCCGCGGTCTCCCAGCAGATCCAGCGGCTCGAGGCCGAGGAGGGCGTCGCGGTCCTCGACCGCGGACCGCGCGGCGTGACCCTCACGCCGGCCGGGCGCGTGCTCGCGGAGACGGCCGAACGCATCGAGACGGAGCTCGTCGAGGCGCGCAAGGCGCTCGCCGCGCTCGGCGACGAGGTCATGGGCCGCGTCGCGGTCGGGTCGTTCCAGACGGCGATCCGCGCCGTCGTCGCGCCCGTCGCCGGGCGCCTGGCCGAGACGGCGCCCGGCATCGAGCTCGACGTGCAGGAGCGCGAGCCCACCGAGGCGCTGCGCCTCCTGCGCGCGGGCGAGCTCGACGTCGTGCTCCTGGAGCGCGACTACGAGGCCGACTCCCCCGCGCCGCGCGGCACGCGCGAGATCGTGCTGCTCGACGAGCCGTGGCGGCTCGTGGTCCCGGCGAGCATGCCCACCCCGACCCGCCTCGACGACGTGCGCGACGCCGTCTGGCTCGGACCCGAGCCGGGCACCGCCGCGGCGCGCGCCCTGCGCCGTCTGGCCCGTGGGCTCGGCGGGACGCTGCGCACGCGGCACAACTACTACGACTTCGACGTCGCGCTGTCCCTCGTCGCGGCCGGGCTCGGCGTCGCGATGCTCCCCGCGCTCGCCGTGGAGGGCGGCGCGTCGGACGAGGTGCCCGACGGCGTCACGGTCGTCGGCCTGCCCGGCCTCGGCTCGCGCCGCCTCGTCGCGCGCCACCGCGCGACCCGGCACGAGCCCCGGCCGGTCGTCTCCGCGGTCCTCGACGAGATGGTCGCCGCCGCGGCCGACATCGCGTTCGCGTGACCTGGCCTCTACCTCGGCGGGAGGTCGAAGCGCGTGGCGCCGTAGGGCTCGGCCGTGCCGAACGCGAACACGCGCTCGGGGACCAGGCGGTAGACCGCCCATGGCGGCGGGCCGGCGGACGGTGCGCTGAACTCGGCGGTGAGCGCGTCGCCGTCGACGGTCGCGGGCCACCCGTCGGCGCGGAAGCCCGCCGCCGCGCGTTCCAGGGTCTCGGGGTCCGTGACGCGCTCGGCCCGCCCCTCGACGGTGAGGTCGAACGGCTCCGTCGCGACGGTGAGCGTGCAGCGCGGGTCGCGGTGCAGGTTGCGGTTCTTGCGCGTGCCCTCGCCGGAGCACAGGAAGATCTCCTCGTCCAGCACGAGCGCGCCGAACGGCACGACGTGCGGCTTCCCGTCGGGGTCGGTCGTCGCGAGCCACGTCGTGTGCCGGTTCGGCCCGCCGGCCCCGGGCTCCTGCGGGAGCCGGCCGAACAGCGTGTCGTGCACGCGCGCCCACTCGATGGGCGGCGTCCCGTAGCCGTCGAGGTTCTTCACCGTCGGGTCGGCGGTCGTCATCGTCCTGCTCCTCTCGTTCCCGCTGCGTCGAGATGGTCACCCGTCCTCACCTGTCACGACGCGCCCGGGCGCCCGGACTCATCGGTCGGGACGTAGCCTGCCGGGGTGGACGTAGCGGTGGTGGGGGCGACGGGCGACGTCGGCCGGCAGGTGTGCACGCAGATCGTCGAGCGACGGGTGCTCCCGCCGACGGCGCGGCTCCAGCTCGTCGGCCGGGCCGGTGGGGCGTCGGGTCGGGCCGTGCACGGGCTGCGCGCGGACCTGGTCGACGCGTACGACGAGCACGCGCCGCTCCTCGACGTCGCGCACTCCCCCGAGGACGTCACGGCCGACGTGATCGTGGTCGCCGCCGGGCTCACTCCCCCGGCGCGCACGGGCGCCGACCCCGACCGCCGAGTCCTCGCCGCGACGAACGGCGCCGTCCTCGCCGAGTACGCGGACGCGATCGCGCGCCACGGATCAGGGCACGAGGTCGTCGTCGTGGTGACGAACCCCGTGGAGCTCGGCGTCGCCGTCATGGCGGAGCGGCTCGGGCGCCACCGCGTGCTCGGGATGGGCGCGTGGCTCGACACGCTGCGGTTCCGGCGCGAGCTCGCGGTCGAGCTGGGCGTGCGTCGGCACCGCGTCGGCGGGTTCGTCGGTGGCCAGCACGGCGAGGACGCGGTCCCGCTGTGGTCGACGGTCCGCGTGAGCGGTCTCGACGCCGACGAGCGGGCCCGCGCGGTCGCGGCGCTGCGTCGGGGCCGGACGCTCGACGCGCTGCCCGCCGAGATCGCCGCGGCGAAGACCGAGCTGGCGCACGTCGCGACGGCGGACATGGGCGCGGCCTTCGACCTCATCGACACGTGGCCCGCCGACCTGCGACTCGTGACGCGACCGTGGATGACGCACCAGTCGGGAGCGAAGACGCCCGCCGGGACGGCCAGCGCGACGGTCGACCTGCTCGAGGTGATCCTCGACGGCCGCGAGATCGTGGTCGCCGGGCAGGTCGCGCTCGACGGCGAGCTCGACGGACGGCTCGACGGACCGCTCGACCGGACCCTCGCGGGGCACGACGGCGTCCCGCACCGCGGCGTGCTCGGCGTCCCGGTGGTCCTCGGGCCGGGCGGGTGGACGCGGGTGCTCCTCGACGACCTGCCCGACGACGAGGCCCGGCGCCTCGCGGACGCGGCGGACGGCATCGAGCGGATGGTCGCCACGAGCACGGTGTCGCGGGACGACGACCGGCCCGCCGGCCGGGAGCGGGCCCGGACCGGTGCGCCCGTCCCGGGTGCGTCGTCCGCGACCGGCGACCGGGCGCCGTCGGGCCGGGCCGGGGCGGAGGCCGCGTGGGTCGCGACCGTGCACGGCCTCGACCAGCCGGGCACGCTCACGGCGCTGACCGGGGTGTTCTCGACGCGCGGGGTCAGCTTCGACTCGCTCGCGACGGAGCCGGTCGACGACGACGGCCGGGCGGGGCGGATCGTCGTGACCTTCCGCGCGACGCCGCGCCGCACGCGGGCCCTCGAGCGCGCGGTGCGGCGCCTCGCGACGGTCCGGTCCGTCGTCGTCGAGCCCGCGTCGGGTGCGGAGTTCTCACAGGGTGGCCCCGCGCGCTGAGCGACCCCGGTAACGAGGTCGCTCCCCGGCGGGAACGCGGGCGAAACCGCGGGTTCCTAGCGTGGGACGCGCCGTCGGGCGCTCCCCTGCCGCGACGTCGCCTCAGAGACCGGAGCCCGCCCATGTCCTACGTCAAGCCCGCCGAGCTCGTCCCGACGATCATCGACGCCGGCGCCAACAAGGTCCTGCTGTCCACGCGCGACACGCTCGTGCGGTCCGCGATGGGCGGCGCGATCCTCGCGATCGCCGCCGCGTTCGCGGTGACGGTCACGGTCACCACGGGCCACGCGATCCTGGGCGCCGTCCTCTTCCCGGTCGGTTTCATCCTGCTGTACCTGCTCGGGTACGACCTGCTCACCGGCATGTTCGTCCTCGGCCCCCTGGCCTGGCTCGACAAGCGTCCGGGTGTCACCGTGCGCGGCGTCCTGCGCAACTGGGGCCTCGTGTTCGTCGGGAACTTCCTCGGCGCGTTCGCCGTCGCGGTGATGATGGCGATCGTCGTCACGTACGGGTTCGACACCCCGCCCAACGAGGTCGGTCAGGCGATCGGGCACATCGGCGAGGGCCGCACGGTCGGGTACGCGGAGCACGGGGCGTCGGGCATGCTCACGCTGTTCGTGCGCGGCATGCTGTGCAACTGGATGGTGTCCATGGGCGTCATCGGCGCTATGGTCGCGAAGGACGTGCCCGGCAAGGCCGTCGCGATGTGGATGCCCGTGATGCTGTTCTTCTTCATGTCGTTCGAGCACTCGATCGTCAACATGTTCCTGTTCCCGTCCGGGCTGCTGCTCGGCGGCGAGTTCACGATCATGGACTACCTCGTCTGGAACGAGATCCCCACCGTGCTCGGCAACCTCGTCGGCGGGCTGCTCCTCACCGGCCTCCCGCTCTACCTCACCCACGGCCGCCCGGCGTCGCGCCGCCCGGCCCAGGAGTCCCGGCCCGGCCCGACGGCGGAGCGTGAGCTGGTCTCCGAGCCCGCCTGACGCGGGGCCCGCCCGACGCGATCCCGACCCGAGCGCGCGTCACCGGCTCCGGTCGGCCTCGCGCCGCACGGCGCGCGTCCCGACGACGAGCCCCCCGATCGTGAGCGCGAGCGTCAGGCCCGTCGCGACCAGCACGACGACGAGACCTGCCTCGTCGCCGACGAGGAACAGGACCGGGGCGGCGGCGACGAGCACCCAGCCCGCGGCCTCGCTCAGCGGCCGGGCCGCCCGGTGGGCGGTGCGCCACGCCTCGTCGCTCGCGAGCGTCGTCGCGGTGCGGATCCCGGCGAGCTGGTTGCGCCCGAGGCGCCCGGACGCCGTCGCCCGGGCGCACCAGACGAGCAGGACCCCGGCACCGGCGAGCACGAGCAGGAGGACGACGTCGGCGATCGTGTCGGCGGTCATGTCCCCACCCTGTCAGACGGCCGTCACCGGTAGGCGCGGGCCTGGAGCGCGTACATCTCGGCGTACGACCCGCCCGCGGCGGCGAGCTCGTCGTGGGTGCCGAGCTCGGCGACGCGGCCGCCGTCGAGCACGACGATGAGGTCGGCGTCGCGCACGGTCGAGAAGCGGTGCGAGACGAACAGCGTGACGCCGCCGGACGTGCTGCCCGTCCGGTGCGCGGTCTCCGTGAACCGCTCGAACAGCGCGTGCTCCGCGGTCGCGTCGAGCGCGGAGGCGGGCTCGTCGAGCGCGAGCAGGAGGGGGTCGGCGCGCAGCAGCGTGCGGGCCAGACCGAGCGTCTGCCACTGCCCGCCCGAGAGCTGGGCGCCGTCCGCGTAGCTCGTGCCGAGGACCTGGTCCAGGCCGTCGGGCGAGCGCTCGACGATGGGGCGGGCGCGGGCCTCGTCGAGCGCGGCCCACAGGACGTCGTCGTCGTGGAGCGCGTCCACGCGCCCGATCCCGACGTCCTCGCGCAGCGAGAGCTCGAGGCGTGCGAAGTCCTGGAACAGCGTCGCGACGCGCGACTGCCACGCGCTGGGCGCCACCTCGGCGAGGTCCACGCCGTCCGCGAGGATGCGGCCCGACGTCGGCCGGTACAGCCCGCACAGGAGCTTGACCAGGGTGGACTTCCCCGCGCCGTTCTCCCCCACGAGCGCGACGGTCGCGCCCGCGGGCAGGTCGAGGCTGACGCCGTCGAGGACGGGCCGGTCCGCGCCCGGGTAGCCGAAGGTGAGGTTCTCGACGCGCAGGCCGCCGGTGAGGTGATCGGGTAGCTGCCCGACGGCGGTCGCACCCTCGGCGGGCGCGCCACCCGCGACGCCGGCCGCGCCCGGCGGCGTCGCCGTCGCGCGCAGCTCGAGGAGCTTCTCGACCGTCCGTCCGGCGTCCTGCAGGTTGCCGAACAGCGACAGCGCGCCCGCGACCTGCGTGCTGACCTGGATGGCGAGCGTGACGACGAGCACGACCTGGCCGATCGCCGCCGTGCCCGACGCGGCGCTGCGCAGCACGAGGAGGACCGCGGCCCCGTAGGCGAGCGCGAACCACACCTGGCCCGCCGCGCGCAGCAGCGCGGAGCGCCGGTGCGCGCTCCACAGGACCGCGGTCGTGCGGTCCCACGCCGCGCGCTGCCGGTCCGCGACGAGGTGACGCGCGCCGAAGAGCCGGATCTCCTTGGCCGAGGTGCCCGTCGTCCCGGCGGTGACGAGGTGCCGGGAGAGGCGTACGTCGTCGGCCGCGGCGTCGCGCGCCCGGTCGAGCACGCGCTGCGCGCGGTCGGCGAGCCAGACGGGCGGCAGCGCTGCGAGGGGCAGCAGGAGCAGCCACGGCTCGACGAGACCGAGGATGACGGTGGTGACCAGGACCTGGAGCACCATGCCGCCGAGCTGGAGCGTGCCCTCGAGCGCGAGCCGGACCCGCTGCAGGCCCTCGGTCACCGACGTGAGGAGGCGGACACGGTCCGGGTCGTCGAGCTCCGCGAGGTCGGACGAGCCGTGCGTGAGCTGGGCGACCTCGTCCAGCAGGTGAAGCTGCTGGAGGTCCGCGACCTCGAAGTACGACAGGTGGGCGAAGTGGCCCAGCATGAGCTCCGCGACGACGAGGGCCGCCACCGCGCACGCGAGCCCGACGGCGCGCGCGACCTCGGTGTCGACCAGCGCGTCGGTGAAGAGGCCCAGCCCGACGCCGACGAGGGGGCCGGCGAGGAACCCGATCGTCAGCAGCACGCACGCGACCAGCAGGCGGCGCCGGTCGGTCCGCCAGGCGTGGGCGAGCATGAACCGGGCGGCGAGCGCGACGCGCTTCATCGGGCACCTCCGGAGGTCACGGCGGTCGGGGCGCCGGTGGCTCGGGCATCACGGTCGGGACCGAGGTCGGGGTCGGGGCCGTCGGGTGAGCCGTCGCGGAACCGGCGGGCCTGGAGGGTGAAGAGCTCGGCGTAGCGGCCGTCGGCGTCGAGCAGCTCGTCGTGCGTGCCCTGCTCGACGACGCGGCCCTCCGCGACGACGACGATCTGGTCGGCCGGGCGGACCGTCGAGAAGCGGTGCGAGATGACGACGGACGTCACGGCGCGCTCGCCCGCCACCGAGGCGACCGCGCCGTGGGCGAGGAAGCGCTCGAAGAACTCGGCCTCGGCGCGCACGTCGAGCTGCGCCGTCGGCTCGTCCAGGACGAGGACGTCGGCGCCGCCCGCGACCGCGAGGAGGGCGCGTGCCAGGGCGACCCGCTGCCACTGCCCGCCCGAGAGGTCGCGGCCCCCCGCGTACCCGCCGGAGAGCACCGTGTCGGCACCGTCGGCGAGGCCGTCCACGACGCCGTCCGCGCCGGCCGCGACGATCGCCTCGCGCAGCAGGTCGGAGTCGTCGCGCAGCTCGGGCGCGCCGAGCCCGACGTTGTCGGTGACGGAGAGCTCGAGGCGGACGTAGTCCTGGAAGATCAGGGCGAGACGGCGCCGCCACGCCTGGAGCGGGAGGTCGCGCACGTCCACGCCGTCGACGGTGATGCGCCCCCGCGTCGGCTCGTAGAGGCGCGCGAGGAGCTTGGTGGTCGTGGTCTTGCCGGCGCCGTTGAGCCCGACGATCGCCGTCGACGTGCCCGGGACGAGCGTGAGGTCGAGGCCCCGCAGGACCCACGCGCCGTCGTCCGAGTACCGGAACCACACGTCCTCGAAGCGGATCACGCCGTGCGGGACGGGGACGTCGTCGTCCTCCCCGGTGCGCTCGGGCGTGGCCGACCGCAGGCGCTGCTCGAACCGCTCGAGCGCGTCGAACGACAGCAGGCCGAACTGCGTGCGCACGTCGCACTCGGGGAAGTACACGCCGAACCGCAGGGGGATGAGCACCGCCTGGATCGCGACGCCGAGCGCGAAGAGGTCGAGCGTGTCGTCGACGGCGACCAGGACCAGGACGATCGTGCCGCCGACCAGGCCGATCGCCGAGAACCCGACGAACGGCCAGAGCTGGAGCCGACGGTTGACCGCCCACTGCGGCTCGAGGTAGGCCATCGTCTCCCGACGCAGACGGTCGCGCAGCCACCCGAGGACGCCGAGGAGGCGGACCTCCTTGGTGACCCCGGGCGTGGTCGCGAGCTCCCGCAGGTAGTACATCCGGCGCCGCTGGGGGTGGAGAGTCTTCCAGATCGGGGTGAGCTTGCTGAACGTGCCCCGTACCCCCGCGCGCATGGCGAGCGCCGTCGCGAGGATCACGGCACCCGCGACGGGCGAGACGACGGCCGCGACGAGCACCGCCGCGCCGACGACCTGCACGTAGCGGCCGACGAGCGGGACGAGCGCCCCGGCCGCGTCGCCGGGGCTCATGCTCTGGCGCGCGAACGCCGCGCGCGCGTCGGCGACGACGTCGAGCACCTCGGAGTCGTCCAGCAGCGCGAGCGGGGCGTCGGACAGCGCCGCGCCGAGGAGCCGGTCGATGCAGCGCTGGTCGACCCGCCGACCGATCGTCTCGACGATCCCCGCCTGGAACGGCGCGAGGAGCTGCTGCACGACGAGCGCCCCGACCGCGACGCCGAACACCGCGAGGAGGTCGCTCCACCCGGCGCTCGCCGCGCCGTCGGTCATGCTCGGCAGGAGGAAGAGCACGCGGCCCAGGGCGACGATGGACACGAGCGGCAGGAGGGCGAGGAGGACGGTCAGCGCGAGGCCCGCCGCGACGATGGGGACGCCTGCGTGCCGCAGCAGCCCCCACATGGTCGTCCAGCGTCGGACCCGCTCCCCCAGCGGCGGCTGCGAGGCCGCACCTTCGGTCGTCATGGCTCCCCCACCCGCGTCGCTCCGTCGCCTCGTCCGCCGCGACGCTAGCGCGGATCGTTCGGGGTCCGTAGTTATTACCCGTTCGATGAGACGGCCGTGGTGCCCGCGGCGCGGCACGCGCCGGGGCCCGACCGGTATGATCGAGCCCACAACTGCAGTACAGCCGCCCGAACCACGACGGGAGAGCTCGGCGCCACGGTCCAGCGGGCCGCCGCCGGCGCCGAAGGAGCAAACCCTCCCCGGGAATCTCTCAGGCCCCCGTACCGTCGTGGCGAGGCAACTCTGGAAAGCGGCCGTGCGCTCGTCGGACCCCCGGCGGTCGCGGCCCACCGACGGTGCAAGTCGGCGCGCCCCGGCCCTCGCGGCACGGCGGACCGGCAAAACTCTCAGGTCGACGCGTGCGTCCGATGACAGAGCGGGGAGGGACCCGCCGTCGTCCCCTCCACCGGGAGTCCCTCGTGACCCAGCCGTCCTTCGACCCCAGCTCACGGCACAACGCCGCGACCGGTGCGTTCGCGCCGCGCCACCTCGGCCCGCGCGGGCGAGAGGTCGGCGTGATGCTCGACCAGCTCGGCTACGCCTCGCTCGACGCGCTCGTCGACGCGGCCGTCCCGGCGTCGATCCGCACCGAGCGCGCGCTCGACCTGCCCGCCGCGCGCACCGAGACCGAGGTGCTGGACCACCTGCGCGCGCTGGCCGGCAAGAACGTCGTCAAGACGCAGATGATCGGGCTCGGCTACTACGGCACCGTCACTCCCCCGGTGATCCGCCGCAACGTCCTCGAGTCCCCCGCCTGGTACACCGCGTACACGCCGTACCAGCCGGAGATCTCGCAGGGCCGCCTCGAGGCGCTGCTCAACTTCCAGCAGGTCGTCGAGGACCTCACGGGCCTGGACGTCGCGAACGCGTCGCTCCTCGACGAGGCCACCGCGGTCGCGGAGGCCGTCGCGCTCATGTGGCGTGCCTCGCGCGCGAAGAGCGGCTACGTGGCCCTGGACGCCGACCTCTTCCCGCAGACGCTCGCCGTGACGCTCGGTCGCGCGCACGCCGTCGGCCTTCCCGTGGTGGTCGCGGACCTCTCGGGCGGCCTGGACGTCGGCCTCGCCGCCGCCCGCGCGGCGGGGGGCTTCCCCGCCGAGGTGGACGACGCCGCGCAGCTCGTGGGCGTCGTCGTCCAGCAGTCCGGGGCGTCGGGCCGTGTCGTGGACTGGCGTCCCGTGGTGGCGGAGGCCAAGGACGCGGGCGCGCTCGTCACCGTGGCGAGCGACCTGCTCGCCCTGACGCTGCTGGTCTCTCCCGGCGAGCTCGGCGCCGACGTGTCGGTGGGCTCGGCGCAGCGGTTCGGCGTCCCGCTGTTCTACGGCGGTCCGCACGCCGCGTTCATGGCGGTCCGCAAGGGTCTGGAACGGTCCCTCCCCGGCCGGCTCGTGGGCGTCTCGATCGACGCCGACGGCGACACCGCCTACCGGCTCGCGCTCCAGACCCGTGAACAGCACATCCGCCGCGAGAAGGCGACGAGCAACATCTGCACCGCGCAGGCGCTCCTCGCCATCGTGGCGTCGATGTACGCCGTCTACCACGGCCCCGACGGCCTCCGCGCGATCGCCGAGCGCACCCACGCCCACGCCACGACCCTCGCCGACGCCCTGCGCGCGGGCGGGGTCACCGTCGAGCACGACACGTTCTTCGACACCGTCCGCACCGTCGTCCCTGGCCGCGCGGAGGCCGTCGTCGCTGCAGCCGCAGCTGCTGGCGTGAACCTGTACAACCCCGACGCTCATCATGTACAGATCGCCTGCGACGAGACCACCACCGCCGCTACCCTCGCCACGGTACTGGCGGCCTTCGGCCTCACAGACCAGGCCTCTACCTCGCCAGACCAGGCCTCTACCTCGCCGGACCAGGCCTCTACCTCGCGAGGTGGAGGCGTGGTCACGAGCGGTGGTGAGGCGGACGGCGAGGCCGCCGTCCCCACCGGCGGCGTCTCGGACGCCCTGCCCGCGGCGCTCCGGCGCGAGACGAGCTACCTCCAGCACCCGATCTTCCACCTGCACCGCTCGGAGACCTCGATGCTCCGCTACCTGCGGCGGCTCTCGGACAAGGACCTCGCGCTGGACCGCACGATGATCCCGCTGGGCTCGTGCACCATGAAGCTCAACGCGACGGCCGAGATGGAGGCGATCTCCTGGCCGGGGTTCGCGGACCTGCACCCGTACGTGCCCGCCGACCAGGCGCTCGGCTACGCGGAGCTCATCGACGGCCTGGAGTCGGCGCTCGCCGAGATCACGGGCTACGCGGGCGTCTCGGTGCAGCCCAACGCGGGCTCGCAGGGCGAGTTCGCGGGCCTGCTGGCGATCCGTGACTACCACGTGTCGCGCGGCGACACGGAGCGCGACGTGTGCCTCATCCCGGCGTCGGCGCACGGGACGAACGCGGCGTCGGCGGCCCTGGCGGGCCTGAAGGTCGACGTGGTGAGGACCGCGGAGAGCGGCGAAGTGGACCTCGACGACCTGCGGGCGAAGCTCGCCGACCACGGCCCCCGGGTCGCGGCGATCATGATCACGTACCCCTCGACGCACGGCGTCTACGAGGAGCACGTGCGCGAGGTGTGCGACCTCGTACACGAGGCTGGCGGCCAGGTGTACATCGACGGCGCGAACCTCAACGCGCTCGTGGGCCTCGCGCGCCCGGGCGAGTTCGGCGGCGACGTCTCGCACCTGAACCTGCACAAGACGTTCTGCATCCCGCACGGCGGGGGCGGCCCCGGCGTCGGCCCGGTCGCGGTCGCCGAGCACCTCGTGCCGTTCCTCCCGGGCGACCCGCTCGCGCCGACGGCGGACGCGGGAGGAGCAGGAGCGGTACCCCAGGCCACGCCGGTCTCCGCGACGCGGTACGGCTCGGCGGGGATCCTGCCGATCTCGTACGCGTACGTCGCGCTCATGGGCCCCGACGGGCTGACCGAGGCGACGAAGACGGCGGTGCTCACGGCGAACTACGTCGCGAGCCGCCTTGCGGACCACTACCCGGTGCTCTACACGGGGCCGGCCGGGCTCGTCGCGCACGAGTGCATCCTCGACCTGCGCGGGATCACGGCGGAGACGGGCGTGACGGCGGAGGACGTCGCGAAGCGCCTCATGGACTACGGGTTCCACGCGCCGACGCTGTCGTTCCCGGTCGCGGGCACGCTCATGGTCGAGCCGACCGAGAGCGAGGACCTGGCCGAGCTCGACCGGTTCGTCGACGCGCTGATCGCGATCTGCGGCGAGATCGACGCCGTCTCCTCGGGCCGCTGGAGCGTGGAGGAGTCGCCCCTGCGCGGCGCCCCGCACACCGCGGCGGCGCTCGTCGCCGAGGCGTGGGACAAGCCGTACTCGCGCGAGCTCGCGGCGTACCCGGTCGCGAGCCTGCGCGCCGGGAAGTACTGGCCGCCGGTGCGCCGCATCGACGGCGCGCGGGGCGACCGCAACCTGGTGTGCTCGTGCCCGCCGGTGGAGTCCTACGTGACGGGAGACCTCGCATGACCGACCAGCAGACCGACCAGCCGACCGGAGACCCGACGGGCCGGCCGGCCGACGAGCCGACGGACAAGCCGACGGACAAGCACAGCCCGCTGCACGACGAGCACGTCGCGCTGGGCGCGAACCTCACGAGCTTCGGCGGCTGGCAGATGCCGCTGCGCTACACGTCCGACCTCGCGGAGCACCGCGCGGTCCGTGAGGCCGCGGGCCTGTTCGACCTCTCGCACATGGGGGAGATCGAGGTCGCGGGACCGCAGGCCGCGGCCGCGCTGGACCACGCGCTCGTCGGCAACCTCACGGCGGTCACGCCGGGTCGGGCTCGGTACACGATGATCTGCCAGGAGGACGGGGCGGTCCTCGACGACCTCGTCGTGTACCGGCTCGACGACGAGCGCTTCCTCGTCGTCGCGAACGCGGGGAACGCGGACCTGGTCGCGCGCGAGCTGGTCGAGCGCGCCGCCGGCTTCGACGCCACGGTCACGGACCAGGGTGCGGGCACGGCGCTCGTCGCGGTCCAGGGCCCCCGCGCGGAGGAGATCGTCGTCGGGCTGACGGACGTCGCTGGCGCGGACGCCGGCTCGGACGCTGCCGAGACCGTGCGCGGGCTGAAGTACTACGCGGCCGCCCCGCTCGCACTGCGGACGGACGCCGGTCCGGTCGACGCGCTCGTCGCGCGCACCGGGTACACGGGGGAGGACGGCTTCGAGCTGTTCGTGCCCGCGGACCGTGCGGCCGACCTGTGGCACGCGGTGCTCGCGGCCGGTGCGCCGCTGGGCCTCGTGCCGGCCGGCCTGTCCGCGCGCGACTCCCTGCGCCTGGAGGCGGGCATGCCGCTGTACGGGCACGAGCTCGACACGACGACCACGCCGTACGAGGCGGGTCTCGGTCGCGTGGTCAAGCTCGACAAGGTCGCCGCCGACGGCACGCCGCTCGAGTTCGTCGGTCGGACCGCGCTCGCCGCGCGCCGGGAGTCCGCGCCCGCGCGGGTGCTCGTCGGCCTGAAGGGGCTGGGGCGCCGTCCTGCCCGGGCGGGCTACGCCGTCGTGCTGCCCGGGGGAGCGGTGGGGGAGTCGGCGCGTCGCGTGGGCACCGTGACCTCGGGGGCGCCGTCGCCGACGCTGGGGTACCCGATCGCGCTGGCGTACGTGACGCCCGAGCTCTCGGCGGAGGGCACCGAGCTCGCCGTCGACGTGCGCGGCCGGGCCGAGCCCGTGGTGGTCGTGCCGCTCCCGTTCTACCGTCGTCCCCAGCAGTCCTGACCCCGCAGTCGTCCCGAAGAGCTCGAAGGAGAACCCCATGACCGAGGCCCAGTTCCCGGCCCACCTGCAGTACACGGCGGAGCACGAGTGGATCGACGGCTCGAACCCGGCCGTCGTCGGCATCACCGCGACGGCGGCCGAGGCGCTCGGCGACATCGTCTACCTGGAGCTGCCGGAGGTGGGTGCCGAGGTGACCGCGGGGAGCGTCATCGGCGAGGTGGAGTCCACCAAGTCCGTGTCGGAGCTCTTCTCGCCCGTCACGGGCACCGTCGTCGAGGTGAACCAGGCCGCGATCGACGACCCGGCGGTCGTCAACTCCGACCCGTACACCGACGGCTGGCTCTTCAAGGTCGACGTGGTGGAGACGGGGGACCTGCTCACCCCGGACCAGTACGCGGCGCACGTCGGGAGCTGATCTCCTGGACGAAGTGTGACGTAGATCACACCGCTGAACCGGCGTCAGACGGCCTGTGGAGACCTTCCACCGCGCCGTCCGGCGCCGGTTCCGTCTGTCCGGAAAAGCCCTCTGACCTGCGAAGACCCGGCCACGCGCGACTCGGCCGACCGGCTTCTGACGTTCGGTCAGATCTCGGGGTGAAAAGTCGCGTCATGAACGGGACCTTCGTCCATCTCTTCTTGTAGCAACACACCGGAACTCGCCACGTGGGGATGACGTGACCGGAGAGCACCTGGAGGAGAACATGAGCACGATCGAGCTGGTCCGCCCCGTGGCGGCCCCGTCGGAGATGATCGCCACGCCGATCGCTCCGCTGACCCGCCGCGAGCGGGTCGTCCTGTCCAACCTGTCTGAGGACGTCACGCTCGAGCAGATCGCCACCAAGCTCTTCGTCACGCGCAACACGGTCAAGTCGCAGGTCCGCAGCCTCTACCGCAAGCTCGGGGTCTCGACCCGCGCCGAGGCCGTCGCCTGGGCGCGGGCGGCCGGCCTGCGCTGACCGACGGCCCGTCCACGCCGGCGGGCCGTCGGCGTGACCGCGTCACCCGCACGACACGACGCCGTGCGACACTCCGCGTATGACTCTGCGCAGACTGGTGGTGGCTGCGGCGATCGTCGACGATCTCGTCGCTCCGCGGCTCCTGCTCAGCGCGCGCCGGTCACGGCCGTCGCACCTCGCAGGTCGCTGGGAGTTCCCCGGGGGCAAGGTCGACCCCGGTGAGACCCCGACGCAGGCGCTGCACCGCGAGCTGCGCGAGGAGCTGGGCGTCGCCGTCGAGCTCGGTGACGAGCTCGTGGGGCCCGACCACGGGACGTGGATCATCACGGACCGGCACGTCATGCGCCTGTGGTTCGCCCGGATCACCGCCGGGGAGCCCCAGCCGCTCGTGGAGCACGACGCGCTGACCTGGCTCGACGCCGGGTCCTGGCTGACCGTCCCGTGGCTCGACGCCGACGTCCGGATCGTCGAGGCGCTCGCACGCCAGGTGGCGGCCGAGGCGGTCTGAGCCGTCTGACGCGGCACCCCGTGCCC
The DNA here is from genome assembly GCF_051844275.1 of Cellulosimicrobium sp. CpK407. NCBI lineage: Bacteria > Bacillati > Actinomycetota > Actinomycetes > Micrococcales > Promicromonosporaceae > Cellulosimicrobium > Cellulosimicrobium sp. CpK407. Next base: position 14,154 of record NZ_JBGNYC010000011.1, on the reverse strand, counting down.
GAGAGGAACCCGCGCCGACCCTACCGGCCCGCCCGCCGTGAGTGCTGGGTAGGTGTCGTCAGGAGCGCGGTGACACGACAGATACCCAGCACTCAGCGGGGGTGGGGTCAGCCGACCGGCTGGACCCAGGGGGACGGCGCCGGGGGAGCGACGACCGGCGGGCGGTCGTTGCAGCTCGGCGCGTTGGGCACGAACCGGCCGAGCCAGTTCACGGTGCCCGGCTCCCACGGGCTGAGCGACGTGCCGTCGTTGCCGCCGAGGTCCGTGAGCGTGAACTCGGTGCCGCCGTCGGGGAAGGTGAACGCCCCGCAGTTGTTGACGCCTGCCCAGCCGACGTTGCGCGCGTCGACGTTCTCGAACGTCGCTCCGCCGCGCACGCGCGCGCTCACGACGGACGTCCCGGTGCCGTCGACCCGCACGTCCTTGAAGGCGACGCCCTCGATCGCGACCTGGTCCTTCACGCCCCAGTCGGAGACGAGCATGATCGCGTTGTACGTGCTGTCGAGGTAGTGGTCGCCGGTGACGCGGACGTCGGCGTCGATGTCGCGGTCGAGCGCGTAGAACCAGATCGCGCCGAGCCCGATGTTCCAGTTGAGCTCGAGCGTGCCCGCCCGAACGGCGGTGTTGTCGGTGAGGTCGAGGCGCCCCGCGAACGGCTCGGCGCCGAACCGCGACCCGACGTGCAGCCCGCTGCCCTCGCGCACCGGATCGGCGACGAGGTTCGCGCGGACCGTGTTGTCCGTGCCGCCGTAGACCGCGATGCCGTTGGCCAGGGTGTTGGACTGGATCGTGTTGTTCTCGAACACGTTGCCCGCGTTCGCCAGCTTCTCCGACCACATCGCGAGGCCGTCGTCGCCGGAGTTCCGGACGAAGACGTTCCGCACGACCGAGTTCGTCACGCCCCCGTGGAAGTTCAGCGCGTCGGCGATCTGGTCCACGACGACGGTGTTCTCCACGCGCAGGTCGTCCATCGGGCCGTCGAACCACAGCCCCACCTTGGTGTGCTGGATGTACAGGCCGGAGATTGACGAGCTGCTCAGCGCGCCGCCGACGCCGTTGACCTGGTCGGTGTCGACGCGCTCGCGCACGTCCCCGACGATCGCGAAGTCGCGCAGGTGCACGTTCGTGCTGCCGCCCTCGTCGGCGTACCTCCCGTAGAACCCGACGCCGGTGTGCACGGACCCGTCGGGTGCGGGCGTGTCGAGCGCGACCTCCTTGCCCCGGAACACGGTGTACCAGCTCCCCGCGCCCTGGATGGTCACGTCGTCGACGAGCACGTGCCGGTTCACCTGGTAGACGCCCGGCGGCACGTACACCTCGAGCCGGTGCTTCCTGGCGAACGCGATCGCCTTGTCGAGCGCGTCGGCGGAGTCGCGGCGGCCCGTGGGGTCGGCGCCGAAGAGCAGCACGTTCGCCGCGAGCAGGCGCACCTTCGGGGAAGCGACCTTCTCGGAGTCCAGCAGGTCGATCACGGTCCACTCCGCGGCTCCGCTCGCGGGCACCGTGAGTCGGACGACGTCGCCCTTCTTGTAGGTCTGGCCGAGCAGGAGGCGCTGCTCGTCGTAGAACTTCATGGGCCGGAACGGCTTCTCGAACGTCGGCGACGGCGACGTCTGGGCGGGGACGCACGCGCACTCGGTGACCCACCAGCCGGGCTGGAGGAGGTCCGCCGTGGGGTCGTTGGTGAACGGGTACTGGTTGTACTGGTAGGAGTACGCCGAGGTGAGCGTCATGCGCCGGTCGAGCCCGACCTTCTTGCCCTGGCGCAGGACCGACACGTCGAGCGGCGACGTGATCCCCCCGCCCGTGGGGGAGTCGGGGATCGAGTACCGGACCGTGATCGCGTTCGCGTCCGCGGGGAGCGTGAACTCCACGTTCTGCCCCGCCGTGAGCCGGACGGCCGAGCGACCCGACGCCTCGGCCTCGATCGTGTACGCGTCGCGTCCCGGGCCGATGACCGTCCCGGTCGTCACGGCGTTCTCCGCCTCCTGCTCGAGGAACGGGACGGCCGCGCCGCGTCCCTCGACGAGCGCCGGGTCGACGGCGGCCCGGGTCACCACGGCGGGCGCCGGCGGGCGGGGCTTGCCGTGGGCGAGGGCCGACGACGCGGTGCCCGCCACGAGCGTGAGGGCGACGGCCGTGGCGGCTGCGACCCGGGCGCGTCGCCGCGCCACGGGGTGATATGTGCTGCGAATCATCGTTGACCCGTCTTCTCTCGGGAGGCGGTCGGCCTCCGTGCTCACCGGAGGGTGTGCTGACCTCCGGGCCGCTGCGCAGCCGCACCTCCGCGCAGGGTCGTTCGTGCCGAACACTAGAGCGACGTCGATGCGAGCACAAGACTATGTAGCGATATTGCGGTCATTCGTCTACTTCTTGCGTCGGAGTCCTGCCCGTCGGTCGGCGGAGCGCGAGCCGTGGACATCGGCGGGCCACGTGTCTACCCTGGGTAGACGAGCGGTTCTGCCACGGTAGAAAGGTGCCCATGAGCCTCAACATCAAGAACGAGCGCACGCACGCGCTGGTGCGCCGGCTCGCGGAGACCACGGGCCAGTCGCAGACGAGCGCGATCGAGGAGGCCGTCCAGCACCGTCTCGACGAGGTGCTCGAGTCCCGGTCGAGGGGCGACGAGGCCGTCGCCGCCCGACGCGCCGAGATCGCCCGGCTTCTCGACGAGATCCGCGTCGACCTCGACGTCGATGACGTGCGCGCAGCCGAGGCGACGCTCTACGACGAGAGCGGTCTCCCTCGGTGATCGTCGACACGTCCGCGCTCGTCGCCATCGTCCTGGACGAGCCGGGCGCCGACACGCTCTCCGAGATCCTGCTCGCGGCCAGCCGTCCGCGCATGGCCGCCCCGACCCTCGTCGAGCTCTACGCCGTCCTGGACAGCCGATCGTCCCCGGCGCAGCGCCGCCGGCTCGACGCCCTCCTCGAGCTGTACGGGATCGAGGTCGAGCCCTTCACGGCCGAGCACGCCGAGATCGCCCGCGAGGCGTACCGCGAGTTCGGCCGGGGCAGCGGCCATCCGGCGCGCCTGAACCTCGGCGACTGCTTCGCGTACGCGCTGGCCGCGGCGACGCGCGACCGGCTCCTCTTCGTCGGCGACGGTTTCTCGCGCACCGACCTGCGCCCCGCGCACGAGGCCGCACCGCCGGCCTGAGCCGGGTCCGCGCGCCGCGCTCGACCCCGGACGACGCGCGGACCTGCACCGCGCCCGGTACGGTCGCCGCGTGAGCCGCCTCGGAGCCAGGACGCGTGCCTCCGCCGCCGCCGCGGGGGAGAGGGTCCCGCCGTGGGTCTCCGTCACGCTCGGCGTCGTGTGCGCGGTCGTCGGCGCGGTCCTCGTCCTGCGGCCGTTCGCGTCGCTCGCGTTGCTGGTGGTCGCGGTCGTCGTCGGAGCCGTCGTCCTCGGCGTCACGGAGCTCGTCGGGGGCCGGTCACCCGAGCGGCCCGACGACCCCGGTGCGCCGCAGTCTCCGCGGTGGCCGCACGTCGCGCGCGGCCTGCTGTTCCTCGCGCTCGCGGTGGCGGTCGTCGTGTGGCCGGCGCCGTCGATCGTCGTCGTGGCGGTCCTCGTCGGCGTCGGGCTCGTCGTCGCGGGCGTCCTGGACGGGTTCGAGGGGGCCCGGTCGGCCGGCGTCGACCGCTGGACGCGCGTCGCGCTCGGCATGGCCTCGGTGGTGCTGGGCGTCCTGGCCCTCGCGTGGCCGGACGTCACGGTGCTCGTCGTCGCGGTGGTCTTCGGCGCGCGCGTCGTGGTCCTCGGCGTCCGCCTCGTCGTCGCCGGGGTCCGCCGCGCTCGCGGGCCGGCGGGACCGTCCGGCGCCACCGACGGTGCCGTGCCCGGCGGCGGGGGAGGCGCGCCCGCGGCGCCCGGCACGTCCGAGCCTCGCCGCCACGGCCGGGTGGCGCTCGTCGGCGCGGTCCTCGCGGTGGTCGCGGCCGGCGCGCTCGCGGCCGTCAGCGTCGGGCTGCACCGTGCGGCGCCGCAGGTCGACGCGTTCTACGACCCGCCCGCGTCCGTCCCGGGCGAGCCCGGTCGGCTCCTGCGCGCGGAGCCGTTCACGCGCGAGATCCCCGACGGTGCGACGGCGTGGCGCATCCTCTACACGACCACCCGCGACGAGGGCGAGCCCGCGGTGGCGAGCGGGATCGTCGTCGTGCCGGACGCCCTCCGGGACGACGCCGCGCCGCCCGTGATCGCGTGGGCCCACGGCACGACGGGCTTCGCCCGCGGCTGTGCGCCGTCGGTCCTCGCCGAGCCGTTCGAGTCCGGCGCGTTCTTCCTGCTCGACGACGTCCTCGCGCACGGCTGGGCGCTCGTCGCCACGGACTACGTGGGCCTGGGTACCGACGGCCCGCACCCGTACCTCGTCGGGCAGGGCGAGGCGCGGTCCGTGCTCGACGCCGTCCGCGCCGCGCGGGAGCTGGACGGCGCGACGCTCGGCGAGCAGACCGTCGTCTGGGGACACTCGCAGGGCGGCCACGCCGCGCTGTGGACCGGGGCCGTCGCCCCGGAGTACGCGCCCGACGTCCCCCTCGCGGGCGTCGCCGCGCTCGCGCCCGCGAGCGACCTCACCGGCCTCGTGCCCCACCTGGAGAACGTCGCGGGCGGCAGCGTCTTCGCGTCGTTCGTCGTGGAGGCGTACGACGCGATCTACCCGGACAGCGACGCGGCGGGGTACGTCCGGCCCGGTGCGCGGTTCGTCGTGCGGGAGATGGCGTCGCGCTGCCTGTCGGAGCCGAGCGCGCTCGTCTCGGTCGCGGAGGCCCTGTCGATGGACCAGCCGCTGTGGACGACCGACCCGACGACCGGCCCGCTCGGCGAGCGCCTGGCCGAGAACGTGCCGACGGGTCCGGTCGCCGCGCCGCTGCTCGTCGCCCAGGGGGCTTCCGACACGCTGATCCTCCCGACGGCGCAGGAGGCGTACGTCGGCGCGCGGTGCGCGGCCGGGCAGCCGGTCGACTACCGCACCTACCAGGGCCGGGACCACGTCGGGCTCGTGCAGGCGGACTCGCCCGCGGCGACGGACCTCGTGCGGTGGACCGAGGCGCGGCTCGCGGGCGAGCCGCCGACCCCGACGTGCGCCGCCGGGTGACCGGTCCTCAGGGAGCGACCAGACCGCCGTCGGGCGCGCGTACGCCCGCGGCCCACGCGTCGTGGCCCGCGAGGTCCGCGGGGTAGCGGGCCGCGGCGCGCTCGTCGAGGTCGACGCCGAACCCGGGCGCGTCGTGCGGGCGCAGCCAGCCGTCCACGATCCGCAGCGTGCCGGGGAAGACCTCGTGCACGGCGTCGGAGTACACGTGGCCCTCCTGGATGCCGAACGCGGTCGACGTGACGTCGAGCGCGACGTTCGCCGCCGCGCCCACCGGGGAGGTGTCGCCCGGCGCGTGCCAGGCCGTGCGCACCCCGACCAGCTCGGCGGCGGTCGCGAGCGCCCGGCCCGCGCTGAGCCCCCCGATCGCGCTGATGTGGCACCGGATCAGGTCGACGCCGCCACCGAGGACGAGCCGGGCGGCGTCGGGGAACGACGTCGCGAGCTCGCCGACCGCGATCGGCACCGGTGACGCCGCGCGCACCTCGGGCAGGCGGTCCCAGTGCTCCGGCGCGAGGACGTCCTCGAGGAAGAACGGGCGGTACGGCTCGAGGGCTCGCGCGAGCATCACGGCCTGCTTGGGGGTGAGGCGCGAGTGGACGTCGTGCAGCAGCTCGACCTGCTCGCCGAGCGCCTCGCGGGCGGCGGCGAAGAGCCGGGGCGTGCGGCGCAGGTACTCCTCGACGCTCCACCCGCGCGGGTTGGGCGCGGCGGGGTAGCCCGGCTCGGGGTCGGCGGCCGTGCCGTAGTGGCCGATGCCCGGCTGGCCGGTCTGGATGCGCACGTGCCGCCACCCGGCGTCGACGATCCGGTGCGCGTCGTCGATCGTCTCCTCGACGGTGCGCCCGCTCGCGTGGAGGTACGTGTCGGCGGCGTCGCGCACCTTGCCGCCCAGCAGCTCGTGCACCGGCATGCCCGCGCGCTTGCCGGCGATGTCCCACAGCGCCATGTCGAGCCCGCTGATCGCGTTGTTCCCCACTGGCCCCTCGCGCCAGTACGGCGCGAGGCGCACGAGGCGCACCAGGTCGCCGACGTCGCCGGGGTAGCGACCGACGACGATCCGCTCGAGGTGCTGCTCCACGTACGCGGCCACCGCGTGCCAGCGCTGCGTGTACGTCGCGCACCCGAGCCCGTAGAGGCCGGGCACGTTCGTGTCGACGCGCACCACGACGAGCGGGATGCCGTCCGGCGCCGTGACGATCGCGCGCACGCCCGTGATGCGCGTGCCGTCGCGCGCGGGCCACGGGTTCGCGAACGCCGGGTCGACGGGGTGGACGGTGCTGAGCGGGGCGTCGGTCACGGGGTCTCCGGGGTGGGTCGGGCGTCGGGCTGGGTGCGGGGCCGGGCGGCAGTCCCGCCGTCGGGTGGGGCGGGCGCGTCGTCCGGGCGGTGGAGCGAGTGCCGCGGCCGGAAGCCGAGCAGCTCGCGCGCGCGGCGCGTGTCGACGAGGCCGTCGCGCGGCCCGATCGCGCGGGTGAGGGGTACCTCGGGCGCGTAGCGGGCGAGGAGCTCCGGGGTCGGGGCGTCCAGGAGCGTGTCGTCGGCGGCGAGCCCGACGACGTGCGCGCCCGTGAGGTCGGCCGTCAGCCCGGCCTCGATCGCCGCGACCGCGTCGCGCAGGTCCAGGTAGGCCCAGCCCTCGCGTGCCATGACGCGCGGGTCGCGGGCGACGGCGGCCGCGGTCTCCCGGAGCCCGGCGGCGTCGCGCACGTGCGGGAAGCGCAGCGCGACGACGTCGAGACCCCACCGGCGCCACGCGGCCCGGGCAGCAGCCTCGTCCGCCTGCTTCGAGAGCGAGTAGGCGTCGGCGACGTCGGCCGGCACGTCCTCGTCGAGCGGGTAGTAGGCGGGGTGCACGTCGTGGGGGTTCATGGGGACCCCGAACGCGTTGATGCTGCTCGCGAGCACCGCGCGCCGCACGCCCTGCTCGCCCGCGAGCGAGAGCACGGCCCAGGTCGCCGTCGTGTTGGTCGCGTACACCTCGAGCGGGGTGCCCAGGTTCGGGTGCGGGATCGCCGCGAGGTGGACGACGGCGTCCGCGCCCTCGAGCCCGCGGCCCACGTCCTCGGGGGAGCGGGCGTCGCCGACGACGAGCCGGTCGGCGGGGCAGGGGTGCTCGAACGCGGTGGACAGGGCCGTGACGACGTACCCGCGGTCGAGGAGATGCTGCACGGTCGCGCGGCCGATACCGCCGTCGGCGCCGGTGACGAGGACGCGCGTCATGCCCTCACCCTACGTCCCGGTCAGGCCTTGTCGTCGCGTTCTTGCGGGCTGTCTGTCGTCGTCTTGCTCTCCGGGGTGGCGGCGATCGCCCGCGCGCGCAGCATGCTCGCGACGTCCGCGAGCGTGCTGCCCACCGCGCGCGGCGCGCGCTCGGGGCGGAGGTAGCGGGCGTCGTCGTCCCCGTCGTCGATGTCGCCCCGCAGCGCGTCGGCACCGGTCCAGGGCGGCGGGGCGTCGGCCGGGACGGCGGTCGCCGTCGTCGCTCCCGGCACCACGCGGCCGCCCCCGGCTCGCCACGCGAGCGTCGCGTCGACGAGGCGGCGGTACACGCCCGCGTCGAGCGGGTCGCGGAGCCACGCGTCCGCCGCCTCGGCGACGTGCCGCGCGAGCCGCGCGTCCTGCTCGGTCATGCGGTCTCCTCGGGCGCTCGTTCCTGCTGCGCGCGAGCCTAGTCCCGGCCGATCGTCGCCACCGGACGACAGCCCTCCGGGAGGCGGGTGCACACCGAGGGTATACACCGAGTGTGCACCTGTGGTTCACTCGCCCCATGACGGTCCCCATGGCGATGCTCGCGCTGCTCGACACCGGTCCTGCGCACGGGTTCGTGCTCAAGCGGAGGTACGACGGACTGCTCGGCCACGAGCGCGAGCTGCGGTACGGGCAGGTCTACGCGACCCTCTCCCGGCTCGAACGCGACGGGCTCGCGGCGGGCGTCGGGGTCGAGCCCGGAGCGGGGGCTGACCGCAAGGTGTACGCCATCACGCCCGGCGGCGTCGCCGAGCTCGACCGCTGGCTCACGACCCCGAACCTCCCGGGCGGACGCCCGAGCGAGCTGTTCACACGGGTCGTGCTGGCGCTCGCGAGCGGGCGGGAGGTCACGGGGATCCTCGACGCCCAGCGCGACGTGTACCTCGTCCGGATGCGCGAGCTCACGGCCGCGCGCCGGGCGGGCGACGCCGTCGACCGGCTCGCGGGCGACTACGAGACGGCGCACCTCGAGGCGGACCTGCGCTGGATCGAGGTCGCTGGGGCGCGGCTGGGGGACCTGCGCCGTGACGTCGCGGAGGCGCTGGGCGCGCCAGCGGCGGGCGCGCACCCGGAGGCCCCGGCCGGCGACGACGGCGGTGCCCGGTGAGCGACGGGGCGGCGCGGGACGTGGTGCTGTCGGCGCGCCGGATCGAGCACGCGTACGGCGCCGACCCCGTGCTGCGCGGGGTCGACCTCGACGTCGTCGCGGGCGAGGTCGTCGCGCTCATGGGGCCTTCCGGCTCCGGAAAGTCGACGCTGCTCCACCTCCTCGCCGGCCTGCTCGTGCCGGACGCCGGCCAGGTGCGGCTGCTCGGCCGGAGGCTCGACACCCTGGGGGAGCGCGCCCGCGCGCAGGTGCGCCTGCGTGACCTGGGCTTCGTGTTCCAGTTCGGCGACCTCGTGCCCGAGCTGACGGTCGTGGAGAACGTCGAGCTGCCCCTGCGGCTGCTCGGCACCCGGCGGCGCGAGGCGCGGTCGGTCGCGCTCGGGCAGCTCGACCTCCTCGGCATCGCCGACCTCGCCGACCGACGCCTCGTCGAGGTCTCGGGCGGGCAGGCGCAGCGCGCCGCGGTCGCCCGTGCGCTCGTCCACCGGCCCGCCGTCGTGCTGGCCGACGAGCCCACCGGCGCGCTCGACACCGTGGCGGGCGAGCTGGTGCTCGAGGCGCTCGTCGGCGCCGCGCGCGACACGCGGACCGCGGTCCTGCTCGTCACGCACGAGGTCGGCGTCGCGGCCTGGGCCGACCGCGACGTGCAGATCCGCGACGGCCGCGTGCGCCCGACGGCGGTCCTCGCGTGAGCCCTCTCGTCCTCCTCGGCGCGCGTCTCGTCCGGGCCGGCGGACCGCTGCGCGCCGTCTCGCTCGTGACCGGGTGCGCCGTCGCCGTCGCGCTCCTCGCAGCCGCGTGGGCCCTTCCGGACGCGCTGTACCCGGTCGTGCGGCCCGGAGACGTGAACCCGCAGCGCGGTGTGCTCGTCTCGCTGCTCGCGCTCGTCGTCGTCCCGGTCGCGGCGCTCCTGCTCGCCGTGGGGCGGCTGTCCTCGACGGTCCGCGACCGGCGGCTCGCGGCCCTGCACCTCCTCGGCGTGAGCCGGGCGCGGCTCGCTCTCGTCGCCGCGGTCGAGAACGGGATCCCCGCGCTGCTGGGTGCGGGACTCGGTGCCGTGGGGTTCGTCGTGGTCCGGGGTGTGCTGGAGCACCTGCTCGACCCGGTGCTGCGGGCGCCGATCACGGGCGGATGGCGCCTCGCCACGGTCGTGCTCGGCGTCGTCGTGCTGTCCGTCGTCCTCGCCCTCGCGTCGTTCCGGCGGCTCGACGACCCGCGCGCCGCGACGAGCGAGTCCGCCCGGCCCCGGCTCTCGCTCTGGCGGCTCGCCCCTGTGCCCGTCGCCCTCGCCTGCTTCGGGATCCTGCTGACGACCCCGCCCGACGAGGTGGACGACGCGACGGTCGTGGCGCTGCTCGTCGGTCTCGCCGCCTCCGGGGTCGCCGTCGTCCTGGTCACGCCCCTGGTCTCCTCGCGGGTCTCCGGGACGCTCACCCGCACGGGGAGCGTGCCCGCGCTGCTCGCCGGCAGGGCGGTCCAGACCCAGCCCGCGGCGACCGGCCGCCGCGTCGTCGCTCTCGGCCTGACGGTCTTCGTCGCTTTCGCCGCCGCGGGGTACCTCGGCGTCTACGAGTCCACGCCGCACCTGGCGTACGCGATCCACAGCATCGAGGAGGGCCCGCAGCGGATGTTCGTCACGGCGGGCGACTCGCAGGAGGACCTGCGCGACAAGGTGCTCCCCGCCGTGGAGCGGGTCGACGGCGTGCTCGACGCCGAGCTCTCCTACGCCGTCGACCCCGTGACGTGCGCCGAGGGCGACGGGTCGGACTGCCCGTCCGTCTACGTGGGCACGTGCGAGCGGCTCGGGCGCGCGATCGTCGTGGCCGGCTGCCGCGACGACCAGGCGGCGTGGATCGTGCACGGCGCCGGCGACGCGTCCCCGGCGTGGGCGCCCGAGCGGGTCGACACGCTGCTCCTCGCCGACCGGGACTCCGGCGCCACGCACACCGTCCCGCTGCCCGGCGAGATGACGCAGGACGACGACGCCGTGACGTCGCAACGTCCCCTGGGTGGAGCGTCGTACGACGTGTTCGTGCCGCAAGGGCTCGCGGACGGCTGGGGCGTCCGGGTCTCGGGTGCCGAGCTCACGGCCCTCGGCGGGCCGGACGTGCGGGAGCGGCTGCTGGCCGTCGTCGAGGCGCACGGTGCCTGGGGAGACGTGCCCGAGCTGCACGACTACCGCCAGGTCGTCACCGTGCGCACCACGGTGTGGAGCGTCGTCGGGATCGCCGTCGCGGTGTCGCTCCTGACGTACGGACTGACGACGATCGACCGCGCGCGGGAGCGGCGCCGCGGACGCGCGCGGCTCATGGCCGTCGGCGTCCCCGCCCGGGTGCTGCGCCGCGCGCAGGCACTCGCCGGCGCCCTGCCGCTCGTCGTCGCGGTCGTGGTCGGTACCGGTCTCGGCGTCGTGGCGACGGCGGCGTACTCCCACGTCGCCGGAGCCGTGTTCGCGATCGAGCCGACCGTCCTCGCGCTCATGATCGCCACCGTCCTCGTGGGAGCGCTGGCCGTCTCGCTCGCGACCCTGCCTCTCACACGGAGCACGGTCACGGCGGAGGCCCTCCGGCAGGAGTGACGCGGCGCGTTGCGAGTGCCCGCGCGGCGCGCGACGGTGGCGAGCGGAGGTGGTCGCCGTGGCCGACGTGTTCCCCCGGATCGCCCAGGTCGTGCTCGACACGACCGACGCGCGCGCGCTCGCCGAGTTCTACCGTGCACTGTTCGGGCTCGCGTACCGCGCGGGCGACGAGCCGCCGCCGGCGGGCGACCCGGACCCGGCGGGTGCGGACTGGCTCGTGCTGCGCGCCGCGCCGGGCGGGGTTCAGCTCGCGTTCCAGCAGGTCGGCGCGCTCCCGCCGTCGACCTGGCCGGACGAGGGCGTGCCGCAGCAGCTCCACCTCGACTGCACCGTGCCGGACGTCGCGGAGCTCGACCGGCAGCACGAGCGCGCCCTCGCGCTCGGGGCGCGCCTGCTCCACGACCGCTCGGACGACCCGGAGGAACCGCTGCGCGTCTACGCCGACCCGGCGGGCCACCCCTTCTGCGTCTTCGTCGGCTGACCGCCGGAGATCGACCCTTGCATACCCCCCACCGGTATAGTACCTTCACCGCCAGATACCCCCATGGGGTATCTGGCGACGGGTTGCCGTCGCCTCGCGTGCCGCCGTCCCCGGCGGCCGGACAGGGCCTTCGAGGCCCGGAGGAGGACGCTCGATGTCGGACGCATCGAGGCGGGGCTGGGCCCTCGGGCTCATCGCCACCGCGCAGTTCATGGTCATCATGGACACCTCGATCATCGGGGTGGCCCTCCCACGCATCCAGGAGGACCTGGGCTTCACGCCGGGGAACCTGTCGTGGGTCTTCAACGCGTACGTCGTCGCGTTCGCCGGGCTCCTGCTGCTCGGGGGCCGGCTCGCCGACCTCTTCGGCGCCCGGCGCATCTTCACGATCGGCTGGGCGGTGCTGCTCGTCGGCTCCGTCGTCGCCGGGGCGGCCGAGACAGTCGCGGTCGAGCTCACCGGGCGCGTGGTCCAGGGCGCCGGCGCCGCGCTCGTCGCCCCCGCCGCGCTCACCCTGCTCATGTCGATCTTCGGGTCCAGCCCTCGGGAGCTCACGCGGGCGCTCGCGGTCTACGGTGCCGCGGCACCCGCGGGCGGTACCGCCGGCGTCTTCCTCGGCGGTCTGATCACCGAGTACGCGAGCTGGCCGTGGGTGTTCTGGATCAACGTGCCGATCGCCGTGCTCGTGCTCGCCGTCACCCGGGTCCTGCTCCCCGCCGGCTCGACCACGCGGGGGTCCGTCGACGTCGTCGGCGCGCTCACGGTCACCGTGGGCCTCGGTGCCCTCGTCTTCGCGGTCGTGCGGGCGCCCGAGGTCGGGTGGGGCGCGGCGCAGACGTGGGTCGTGCTCGGCGCGGCGCTCCTGCTGCTCGTCGGCTTCGTCGTCAGCCAGGCCCGGCGCAGCCAGCCGCTCGTCCCGCTGCGGATCTTCCGGACCCCGAACCTCGGGGCGGCGAACCTCGCCCAGGCGCTGCTCGGTGCCGCGTGGGTCGCGATGTGGTTCTACCTCAACCTGTACCTGCAGCAGGTCCTGGGGCTCGGCGCCTTCGCGTCGGGCGCGGCGCTCGTGCCGATGACGGCGCTCGTCATGGTCGGGATGGTCGCGCTCGCGCCGCGCCTCATCGCCCGCTGGGGGAGCAAGGCCCTGGTCGTCGCCGGTCTGCTCGTCCTCGCGGTCGGTCTCGGGTGGCTCTCGCTCGTCCGGCCCGACGGCGCGTACGCCGTCGACGTGCTGCCCGCGACGCTCGTCGCGGCGCTCGGGATGTCGCTCGCCTTCATCCCGTCGCTCGGGACCGCGATCTCCAGCGCCCCGCCGCAGGACGGCGGCCTCGCGTCCGGGATCGTCAACACGAGCTACCAGGTGGGGTCCGCCCTGGGCCTCGCCGCGATGACGGCCGTCGGCGCGGCGTTCGGGGCGACCGCGAGCGACGACCTCGTCGCGCTCACCGACGGGTACTCGGCGGTGTTCCTCGGGGCCGGGGTCGTCGCGCTCGTCGCAGCGCTCCTCAGCGCGGTGCTGCTCCGCACGCCGCCCCGCACCGGGGCCGGCGAACCGGCGCGCGAGAGCGAGGCCGTCGGCGCGTGAGTCGCGCACGACCCGCCACGGGCGGTCGCGGGCCACGCGCGCGACCGCCCGTGGCGTGCCCGGCACCGACGGCGCTCGGTTTCGCCTCCCGCCGCCCGGCACGCGATCATGCGTGCATGACCGTGACTCCGCTCGCCACCGCCGAGGTCTGCACCGACCCGGTCGGGAACCTCGATCCGGCGGGCGACGCGGCCGCCGTCGTGCACGTCGTCGAGGCGCACGAGCGGCTCTCCCGCGACGCCCGCGACGTGCGCGACGTCCGGCCGTGAGCGCGGAGGCCACCCGGCCCGACGGCGCCCCCGAGCCGGGGACCTGGCAGCCCGACGGCGACCGCCCGCTCGTCCTGCGTCTCGCCGAGCGGCGGCCGTTCTTCCTCGTCCTCGGGCTCGCGCTGATCGCTGCGGCCGTGCTCGTCGTGCGCCAGGTCGTGCTCCACCCGGAGTCGGTGCGGGTGCCCGTCCCGGTCGCGGTGGTGCTCCTGACGCTCGTCGTCGCGTTCCTCGGCGGGCTGGGTACCGCGACCGTGCTGGCCTTCGTGCGGGCGCCCCGGCACACCGTGACCGTCGGCCCCGACGGCCTGCGCCTCGATGCCGGCGCCCTGTGGCTCGACTGGGTCGACCTGGACGCCGTCGCGGTCCACGTCGAGTCCGTCCGGCCTCCGAGCACCCATCTCCTGCCCAGGGGTCCGGCCAGCTCCGTCACCGTCTCGCTCCGGTGGTGCCCGCGTGCCGAGACCGACGACGCCGACGGCGCCGACAGCGACGCCGCACCGCTCGCCCGCCTGGTGCTCCCCGAGCCCTTCACGCACGAACGCCTGCTGTCGTCCGTCCCGTTCACGGCCGACCTCGACGTCCCCGTCGCCCGCGACCTCGACACCGCCCTGCGCCACTTCGCCGGCGAGGCGTACCGCCCCCTGGTGCTGCCGAGGGAGACCCGTCGTCGGTCGGCGTAGACCCGTGGTCGCGCGAGACAGAACCGTGGCTCCACCTCGGCGGGGCCGGGGGTCCCCGGGCGTCAGGCGGACTTCTCCCGCGGGGCGCGCGACCGCGCGGTCGAC